>CAZJWI010000289.1:0-14553 GCA_964549485.1 uncultured Flavobacteriaceae bacterium | reverse complement strand
CCAGAAAATTTGATGCTCTGGCAACTTCCGTTTTCGTAACAGTTTGCGACCGTAAAACAGTATGCCAATATCTGCCAGGATGATAATGATTCTTAAAACCATCACAGTTGCAGTTATACTCTTTCCAGATAGTAATGCTGCCACGGCAAACAAGAATTGATTAACAGGAGGGTAATTGGTGTAATTACTAGCATTTAAGTTGCCCATACCCCGTACTAAAGTGCGGGCTTGATCCACTATATCATATTCTTGGGCAAGCATAAAATGCTCTGGCGTTGTTAAGTAGGGGTTAAACCCTTGTAATAACATACGTCCGTCCCAGATAAATCGATAAAAATCTTGTGAAAGGTTGGGTATGGTGGGTAGAAACAACAAACGCAGCCCAATCGCTATGCCTCCAAGTAATAAAAAGTTCGACTTCCCTATTGCTATGAGCTTATAGCTAATAAAAAAACAAGCGGTATACAGTAAGATGAGTTTGGTAAAATTGCCTCGGTCGAGATCGTAAGCAAAACTCAGATAAAACAGCGACAATAACAGACCAAATAGTATAGTTGTCTTATTGTATTTCAAAAAAGCAGGAATCACGCTTTTGAAGTTAGCGATTTAAAAAAGACAAAACCAAACCCTAGAAATAGCATGAGGTGAAAAGGGAATAGTCCAAAATCTCCCCCTTGATCTCCTACGACAAACGCCAGATACATCCCAAAACCAAAATACAGCATAAGCAGTCCTTCAAAAATAACATTGAGAGAGATATTTTTTTTAAGGTACTTATTGCCTTTCCAGCTGTCTTTTAGGGTATTGATGTTAAACTTTGGGGTGCGTACAAAATCGCTGCGTTTGCCCAAATGACCTTCTATGACAGCGATAGAATTATGGAGTGAAAAGCCCATAGCTATGCTAAAAAAGGTAAAAAACATCCCTATGTATTTGATAAACTGTTTAAAGCCGCCACCGTATATATTCTTAAACATATACCAATAACAGATAAAGAAAATCACAGTGCTCAAAACAAAGAAGCTCATAACATAGAAATACGGCTTGAGATGAGCGTATTCATTTTTGATATACAACATCGGGATACTTAGCAAGCCCACGATGAGCACATTTAAAAACATGGTACTATTGAGTAAGTGCAATATCCCATGTGCTTTGGTTTTAGAGGTGATATTCTTGCTCTTGACCACCTTTTTAAGCATTTTTTGAAAATTCTCGGCACCTCCCTTATTCCATCTAAATTGTTGCGAGCGAGCGGCGCTAATGACTACGGGTAACTCGGCTGGAGTATGGACATCTTCGAGATACTTAAACTTCCAATTTTTGAGTTGGGCCCTATAACTTAAGTCAAGATCTTCGGTCAGGGTGTCGCCTTCCCAATTACCTGCATCAAGAATACATTGTTTGCGCCATATCCCAGCGGTACCATTAAAGTTGATAAAATGTCCCTGACTATTACGTCCCACTTGCTCTAGCGTAAAGTGTGCATCTAGTGCAAAAGCCTGCACCTTTGTCAAAAGCGAATAATCTCGATTAATATGACTCCATCGGGTTTGTACAACACCAATGTTGCGATCTCTAAAATAAGGTACGGTACGTTCTAACCAATTGGGTTCGGGTAAGAAATCGGCATCAAAAATGGCAATGTATTCACCCTTCGCAATTTTTAAACCTTCTTTGAGAGCCCCAGCTTTAAATCCAGACCTGTCGCTTCTAGTAATATGATGAATGTCAAGACCGCTTAGACGAAGCCGCTCTATGTGAGCAGCTGTGGTAGCGAGGGATTCATCTGTACTATCATCGAGTACCTGGATTTCTAGTTTGTCTTTAGGATAGGTGAGCAAGGCGATATTATCCAAAAGCCGCTCCATGACATAAAGTTCATTGTATACCGGTAGCTGTATGGTGACTAGTGGGATTTGTTCGGGATCAGAAAAATCAAAGGTAGGAGCGTCGTCCTTTTTGCGTTGGGCTCGTAAATAATTAAAAAGCAGGTTGAGCTGCGACAAACTGTATGCAAAAATGATCAGTAGGGCGATGGTATATATGATGATAATAATTGACTCTAGAATCATTTTTTAAAACTGTATTTGAAAATCCACCCCAAGATTTTGACACCTGCAAATATAGCGCCTTTGAGGGTACCAGAAACTTTAGATACCCCAATGCGATTGCGGTATTTTACTGGAATTTCTCTATATCGCATTCCTTTTTTCAGCACTTTTAACTGCATTTCTACAGTCCAGCCATAGGTTTTATCCTCCATTTGCAAAGCTAGCAGGCTATCGTATTTCATCGCTCTAAAAGGTCCCAGATCGGTAAATTTGGCATTGAAAAACAGGCGCATGAGTGTGGTAGCTAGCCAGTTTCCAAATATTTGTGGTTTGGTCATAGAACCGCTTTCGCGAAAGCGTGCATCTCTAGCTCCAATGACCAAATCGACATCTTCTACAAGTATAGGATGTATAATATCTGTTAATTGCTCAGGATAGTCTGAATAATCGCCATCTAAGAAAACGACTATATCTGTAGTCTCTGTTTGTGAAGCTATGTGATCCATTCCTTTGAGACAGGCGTAACCATAACCTTTTCGCATTTCGGTAAGCACGGTTGCACCTGCACGGGCCGCCACCTCAGCGGTTTGATCGGTTGAGGCATTACTCACCACTATAATCTCGGAAACAATATCTGGGATGTCTGCAATTACATGACCTATAGAATCTTGTTCATTGTATGCAGGAATAATCACTTTTATAGTTGGGTTCATAGGGCTTTGTGGCAATTAAAAAGTGATCCCAGGATTATCTCGTTTAAAATCACGAACGCTAGACCAGCTTCCTGCTTTTTTATTGGCAACAAATTTCTCAACCCGTTGAAGCCTATTTCCTTTGTATACCAGACAAAAGCCATTTTTTTGATTGTTTTGGAATTGTACTTTCCTTTTTTCTTGGCGTACAAGGTCGTAAAAAATCCACCAATTATTAGCCTGTCCGTTTTGATAATGTCCTTCCTTGATCAAATTTCCATTGGGATCATAAAAGTACCAATATCCTGATTTGCGATCTTCCTTATAATGGCCTTCTGAGGCTAGGCTTCCATTGTTGTGATACCACTTCCAGAAGTCTGTTTTTTTGTTTTGACAGAGCCATCCCTCGGCTTGTAATGCTCCAGAAGCTGTATACTGTCGGGTATACGACTTGTTAGGTGCTAAGAACAAGACCGATATGTATATAAATAAAATGCTAATAAACTTTGGTACCATCGCCACCTTAGACGTAAATCCAAACGATCACTAACACCAAGGCTACAAATAATTTTAGAAGCTTTATTTTTACCTGAATAACACCAATTGTATGAATCTGAGTTATTGGGAGAAAACGTCCTGGTTGGACCAACTAGACTTTGCTGTAATAGGTAGTGGTATTGTTGGTTTGTTTTGTGGTTTGCGCTTGCGCCAAAGGTATCCCAATGCAAAAATTGCGATACTAGAACGTGGCCGCTTACCACAGGGTGCCAGTACCAAAAATGCGGGCTTTGCTTGTTTTGGGAGTCTTTCTGAAATCTTAGACGATCTTCAAACCCATTCTGAAACAGCGATTTTGGAGTTAGTAGCCCAACGTTGGGAAGGACTGCATAAACTAAGGGAAACCCTGGGTGATGCCTCATTGGATTTTGGGGCGCATGGCGGCTATGAACTTTTTACCCAAACAGACACTAAGCTACATACTGAATGTGTCCATCAGATGGAGCGTATTAATCAAATGCTATTGCCCATTTTTAAGAGCCCTGTCTATAGAGAAGTGCCCAATAGTTTTGGCTTTCAAAAGATTGTACCTTCAATTATTTTTAATGCTTTTGAAGGTCAAATTGATACAGGAAAAATGATGTGGCATTTGCTTAAAAAGGCTGTTGCCGAGGATATTCGCATCATCAATAATACATCGGTTTCTTCCTACGAAGATTTAGGGAGTGAGGTAGTATTAGAGACCACTTTGGGTAAGCTCACTTCACGTCATATCTGTGTAACCACAAATGGCTTTGCCAAACAATTTGGGATAGAAGATCTGGAGCCGGCAAGGGCCCAAGTACTGATTACTCATCCCATACCAAATTTGAAGATTAAAGGTACTTTTCATCTGGATAAGGGCTATTACTATTTCCGAAATATTGATAATAGGATACTGCTAGGTGGCGGGCGCAATTTAGATTTTAACGCCGAACAGACTACCTCACTAGAACAAACTCCATTAATACAAAATGCCTTAGAAGATCTCTTAGGTGAGGTGATCTTGCCTAAAACTAATTTTGAAATTGATCATAGATGGAGTGGTATTATGGGGGTGGGCTCTCAAAAAAAACCCATCCTAAAATCACTCACACCAAGGGTGCATCTCGGGGTGCGCTTGGGTGGTATGGGCGTAGCTATTGGGAGTAGTGTGGGTACTCAACTTGCAGATCATATAACGTTATGAAAGACAGAGAAAGTCGTAAGGCTCATTTAAAAGACGCTTGTGTAAAGCAACTGGCTAGCCGTCGCAAGGCTATAGATGAACGGCTGTTACAACTGTCAAAGTCTTTAGAAGATGAGACGAAGAGTTCTGCTGGTGATAAACACGAAACTGGACGCGCTATGCTACAGCTAGAGCGCGAAAAAGCAGGCCGTCAACTGGCCGAAATTGAAAAACTCGAACGTATTAGTAATAGGTTACCTCTACTACTAGCTAAGGGCCCTGCACATTTAGGTTGTGTCATAGAGACCACTCAGGCAAATTATTACTTAAGTATCCCAGCCGGTGAGATCAAGATCGATAATCAACTTTATTACGCCATTGCAGTGGCCTCACCTATAGGACAGTTATTGCTAGGAAAGAGCGAAGGAGCTACTATCGTTTTTCGCGAAAGCGAATTTACTATTAAGGCGATTTATTGAGATACAATATGTGTAGCTCAACTTTTAAGGAGCCCCAGGACAACAGCGTCTTGTAAATTCCAATCCCGCTCACTTTCAAAAAAAATAGTCCTTTCTTTATAATGGGCTTCTATCAAATAATGACTGCCCATAAAATAGCTTTTGGTGACTTGAGCACTGATACCAGTGGGGCAAACGGCAATTTGATGCGGATAGATCAGTATGCTCTTCTCGGGCGAAGCTGCTGGGTCAAACCATTGAGCGGGGAGTTCATTTACGTCTCCAAAAAGAGAAGCGATATAATAGTCTGGAGGATTTTGATATAGGCTAGGCGTAGGGGCATGTGCACAAATCTTACCGTGGCGCATTACAATGGTTTCATCGGTGTAGGCTAAGACATCTGTACTGTCGTGGGTAGCAACCAGACAGGTAATTTCGGCCTTTTTGAGGTAATCAAATAAGCGGCGTCTCAGCTTATTTTTTCTAAAATTATCAATGTGTGAGAAGGGTTCATCTAGCAATAATAGTTCAGGCGCTTTGGCAAGTGTCTGCGCAAGAGCTACTCGCTGCTTTTGCCCCCCAGAAAGTGTTTTGACATGCGCTTTCGCGAAAGCGGTCATCTCTACCACCTCCAGTAGCTCTGCCGTGCGTTGAGCACTGTGCTCGGGCTCTAATCGCGATAAATGTTTTTGCACATTTTCTACCACCGAGGTAAAAGGCATCAAATCAAAATCCTGTGAAAGATATTTGATAAATGGCATCCCAGGAATAAGATGATCTTTGGGACCAGTGATTTTTTGATTCTTCCAATAGATACTACCCTTGTTGGCATCGTATAAGCCGTATAGCAACTTTAGAAGTGAGGTTTTGCCACAACCGCTCTCACCAATAATGGCAATACGAGCTCCTTTTGGGATAGAAAAATTAATGTCCCTTAGTTCAAAGCGTTTACTTATCGTAAAAGAAACATCTTTGGCCTCTAGCATATCTTTTTTATGCAAAGGTAAGCTATCGCTTTTTTTTGAGCAGTAGGCCGCTGTCTTGGAATGCAGATCTTGGGTTAAAATTTAGCCAAAGTTTATCGCACTTAGGTTCAAGCGGTTATTTTTGTAAAAACCGAACCCTACTGTGTTGAGACTTCTTTTGTTTATTGGCTTTTTTATTGTCTTGGATATTTATGCTTATCAGGCTTTTCGATTTATGGTGAAAAGTAGGTGGGGAGTAGTGTTGTATTTCTTTATCACAGCCTTTGTTTTTGCAGGTTTGTTTTATCAATTTACCAGTAGTGATCGTCGAAATTTGGGGCCATTGGCACAGTTTTTTATAGTGACCTTTGTCATCATGTTGGTATGTAAGATATTTATAATTCTCACCATGTTTGGAGAAGATATTTTTAGGGTTAGCAAGGCCACCCTTAGTAAGTTGTTTGGAAGTGGGAAAGAGTTTTCTGTAGACAGCAGACGTACCTTTGTGAGCAAACTCGCTTTAGGCCTAGCGGCTATTCCTTTTGCATCAATACTCTATGGTGTAATCAAAGGACGCTATAATTTTAAGGTGTTAAAATACACCCTGCATTTTGATGATCTTCCCGATGCCTTTGATGGATATCGGCTTACTCAAATAAGTGATATCCATAGCGGGAGTCTAGACAATAAAGATAAAATTGAATATGCTGTGAACCTCATAAATGAGCAAGCAAGCGATACCATATTGTTTACGGGCGATATGGTGAATAATGAAGCCAGCGAATTGGAGCCTTGGATGGATGTCTTTGGCAAACTCAAAGCCACAGATGGTAAATATGCCGTTTTGGGCAATCACGATTATGGTGACTATGTGCGATGGCCCTCGCAGGAGGCCAAAGAAGCTAATTTGGATAGGCTCATTGCTATGCAATCAAAAATGGGTTTTGATCTCTTGCGTAACGAACATCGTTTTTTAGAAAAAAATGGACAGCGGCTAGCCCTTATAGGTGTAGAGAATTGGGGAGCTGGAGGTTTTAAAAAGGCAGGTGATCTCAACAAGGCTATCGATGGACTTGACGGCTCCGATTTTAAAATATTGATGAGTCACGATCCCTCGCATTGGGAGTATGAGGTAAAGGATCATTCATCACACTTTCACCTCACCTTAAGTGGACATACCCATGGAGCGCAATTTGGAATAGAGATTCCCGGGCTTATTAAGCTAAGCCCAGTTCAATTTAGGTATAAGTATTGGGCAGGAATTTATGAGCAGTTAGGCCAATATATTAATGTTAACCGAGGTTTTGGTTATTTGGCCTTTCCAGGTCGGGTGGGTATCTGGCCAGAAATTACAGTTATAGAACTCAAAAAGAGAGGCAAAAGCGTCTAATAAAAGTAAAGTGTTATATTTGAAAGGCTAATAGACTGACTTTAAGTTAATAAACAACCGTGTATGTCAAAATTTGGCGAATTAATTGATTTAAATATTCCAGTATTACTCGATTTTTATACCGAGTGGAATGACGATTCAATCTCTATGCATCCCATCTTAAGAGATGTGGCTGCAGCAGTAGGTGACAAAGGAAAGGTGATAAAGATCGATGTTGATAAAAACAATGAGCTTGCTCAAGCGCTGCGCATTAAACAACTTCCTACCTTAATCATTTACAAAAAAGGTGAGATGAAATGGCGTCAAAGTGGAGAGCAGGATGCCAACACCCTTATCGGAATTATGCAGGAGTACGCTTCCTAAAGTGTCTCAAAGGAGAATCCGTGTTCTTTAAAATAGGGTATCAACCGCTCTAGAGCATATTGCATGTTTTGGGCTGCCTTAATACTGTCGTGAAGAACAATGAGATCTCCAGGTCTTGTTGTATTTTGAATCTTCTCAAGGCATTGCTGAGGGCTTACTTTTTCCTCCCAATCATAGCCAATTACACGATACATTACAATAGTATATCCTAGTCTTTTAAGTGCTTTGGCCTGAGATTTCTTAATAACTCCATAGGGAGGTCTAAACAGTCTAAATTGAATGTTTTCCTTATCCCCTGGATCGAGCTCGCTGTGATTGCGCATTGCTTTTTCAGCCTGAGTTATATTGTCGAGATAGACCTCATTAGTAGTTTTATGACCGTTGAGGTGATGCATACTGTGATTGCCTACACAATGTCCCTCGGTTATGATACGTCTATAAAGTGCAGCATGCTTCACTACATTTTCTCCTATACAAAAAAAGGTAGCTTTGATCTGATGTTGTGCAAGCATATCCAGTACCCATGGGGTCACTTCAGGTACGGGGCCGTCATCAAAGGTGAGGTATATTTCTTTTTGGCTGCTGGGTTTATCCCACATAAACCAATTGGGGTACCACCATTTAATAAATGAAGGTACCCGTGCTGGTCGTAGGTCAAAAACAGACATTATTCAATATCTTGAGTGTCTGCAGGTATCGTAATTGCTGGTTTGGCAACAGTTTCCAGGCGTTCTGGCTCTTCGGCTTCATCCTCGCCATAGAGTTCTGGGAACAAGCGGATATAACTGTTAAACTCCTCGGCCTTTTCTCGAACCAATTCTTCTTCGCGATTGATCACCAAAAGGTCGAGCAAACTCCGATATTTCTCCATATTACTATAGATAGCCTCGTAATTTTTGTACTGACGCTCTTTAGAAAGACCGCTTAAATACGTGAGTTGTTCCTGATATTTTTTGGCCAAATCATTCCATATTTCTCTAGCGCGTTCTTTTTCTCCAATCTCGTAATAGCCCGAAACATAAGGCTCTACAAGGGTGTAAAATTCAAAGATGTCAATAGGCATCTTTTCCATAGCCAGATCTAAAATTTCTTTGGCTTTTTCTGGTTCGCCATCATTGAGTAATTGCTCAACAAGACGTGCCATATTGCCTCTATAGGTAATACCGTTGGTACGCGTTTCTCTATCGTGATAAATATCTGGATCGCCGCTACCTCCCCAATACCAGTTCTTGACAATACTATACATTTTTTCGGAGTCAATCCTACCCATGTCGTAAGGGTTTTGAGGATCTACTGGAGTGTAAATAGGAATTAACTTATAGCATACTCCATCAAGTTGTAAGTAGTCCTTCATCCATAAGTAGTCATCATCGCCAAAACTTCCCCCAGTAAAATAAATAGGGCGTTTCCACTCGTTGTTGGCCACCACATCAAGCATAATTAGCCTGTTTTTATACAGTATATCTCCTTTGAGTGTAATGTCGATATGTGGTACAATTTTGTCGCTGTCCTTTGCAGGTACTATCCCATTGGCAAGTACATTTTCCTTGTTTACAGGAATACGGATGTTCTTACTTGGGAAGGTGTTGACCAGCTGTCCGTTACGCAATTCTTCCTTGGTGCGTGGGTCGTCGCTAGCTACCCAGTTGAGCCATTGCTTAATATCGGTAGAGTCACTTACGGGAACATACCATATGGCATCTCGAGTTCCTGTTTTGTATTTATCATGGGTGAGTTGCCCAGGAATTCCTTTGCTCTTGTAGGCAGGTCTTCGCATTTGATCGATATACCAATCTGTATTAAATAGACTGGTGTTAATCACCCTAACATCGGTGCGATATTCTTCAATTTCTTGCAGATACCACAACGCAAAGGTATCATTGTCACCTATGGTAAAGAGTAAGGCGTTTTCATCTACAGAGTCCAAATATTTTCGAGCCATCGCCAGGGCCGTTTTTCGCCCAGAGCGATCGTGATCATCCCAGTTTTCTGAGGCTAGTAAGATAGGACCAGCTAGTAAACACAAGGCAGTCACCAGTGGCAGTGCAATCTTGCGAGACATAAAATCACTAAAGGTCTCATAAAGCGCATAGACACCAAAACCTATCCAAATGGCAAACACATAAAACGATCCTACCAAGGCATAATCGCGTTCCCGTGGTTCAAAAGGTCTTTCGTTGAGATAAATTTTGAGTGCAAGCCCAGTAAAAAGAAAGAATACTAACAGGACCCAGAAATTGCGTTTGTCTTTGGAGAGCTGAAAAATAAACCCAATAAGCCCTAACAACAGCGGTAAAAAGTAATAGGTGTTGCGCGCTTTGTTTTTTAGAGCATCGGTAGGTAAATTTTCTTGACTTCCCAAAAATAGACTATCTATAAAGTCAATACCAGATAACCAATTTCCGTTAAAATCGTCACCCATGCCCTGAATGTCGTTTTGTCGCCCTATAAAATTCCAGGCAAAATAGCGCCAGTACATATAGCTAAACTGATAATTGAACATAAAACTCATATTATCGGCAAAGGATGGTGGTTCTACGTTGAGGTACTCCTGGCCAAATTGCTTCATAAACTTATTGTAACCTTCGAGTCCTACCTTGTTTTGAGCCAGGTCTGCTCTAAATTGAGCTACTGCTGTCTGTAGGTCTTGGTTGGTAGCATATTCGGGTTTGATAGTAAAGGGCAATGGGCCAGTATAAGATAGATAATTCACATTGTTCTCTGGACTCCACATTCTTGGTAAGAAGGTCTTTTGTGCATCATCTAGATTTTGCCCTGTCCCTTCCCAGTCGTTTACAATTACATATTTACCTAATTTCTCATCCTTTTCATACTTCTTTTTGTCGTCTTTGTAGGGGTTGTCCGGATCCAAACCAGCATAATCTGAGGTAAATTGCGGGCCGTAAAACAAATGTGTTTCTGGATATTGCTCGCGATTGTAATAGGCGAGAAGCTCTCTGGCATTGTTGGGGTTATTCTCGTTAATTGTCGTACCCGCATTGGCTCTAATAGGAAGCATCATCCAAGAAGAGAAACCTATAAAGATATAAAGGATACACAGCAGCATAGTATTGACAATGGGATAATTGCGCTTTCGCGAAAGCGTGATCCCGTAGTAAAAAGCAGCGATCAAAATCAAGGCGGCGATAATAGTACCACTGTTAAAAGGCAAGCCTATGCTATTGACAAAAAAGACTTCCAGATAACCAAAAAATGAAAGCGTATACGGCAGTAGGAGTTTAAAAATAAACATCAACACAGCAACCACTACGATATTGGCGATAATAAAATTCTTGGCCGTAATGGTTTTGTAGTTTTTAAAATAGTACAAAAATCCTATTGCCGGAATGGTCAATAGTCCCATAAAGTGAATACCGAAAGAGAGACCAACCACAAAGGAGATTAAAATCAACCAGCGATTGCCTCTGGGTTTGTGCATATCGCGTTCCCATAATAGGCCTAAATAAAACAGCAGAGACATGATAAAAATGGCTCCGGCATACACTTCGGCTTCTACTGCATTAAACCAAAAACTATCGGTAAAAGTAAAAGCGGTAGCGCCTACAAAGGCAGCCGCAAGTATGGCTTTCTCTTTGGCAACAGAAACCACTTCTTTGTGGTTGATCAACAACTTGCGAATAAGATAGGTCATAGACCAATACATAAACAAAATCGCAAAGGCACTGGCCAGACAGGACATATAGTTTACCGCCAAGGCGATATAGGTATTATCGGGAGCAAAATTTGAAAAGAAAGCTCCCATTATTTGATAGAGCGGAGCTCCAGGCGGGTGACCTATCTCAAGCTTGGAAGATGTAGAGATGTATTCGCCGGCATCCCAAAAACTAGCCGTAGGTTCTACCGTTAATGAAAATGTAATCAAGGCAACTGTAAAAGCGGCCCATCCCATAATTTTATTCCACTTTGCAAAGTTGAATGCTGTCATATAAGTTGTATTTGCAATGGCACGAAGGTACGTATTACCGTTGATTTCGGCTATTTTTTTTATAGGGGCTTAACCCTCGTCAAAATTTGGTTTAAAAATAACAATTTTGGTATTTTGATCGCTATTGTTGCAGAGGGCAACGCGCTAAAGTATGTTAATATTGGTTAAGAGGTATTTTTTTTCAGATTATGTTTGGCTAATTAAAAGTTTCCCTTAAATTTGCATCCGCTATTACGATAGTGGCCCATGGTGTAACTGGCAACACGTCTGGTTTTGGTCCAGAAGAGTCTAGGTTCGAGCCCTAGTGGGCCAACTTAAGTTGGTAAAAACCCCTTGATTTTCAAGGGGTTTTTTTTGTTTTCGATCGGGTTGGATCTCTCTTTTGCTTTATATCGGTGTCAATTGGAGTTAGGTAGGGTGGAATGCAAACGGAGCACTTGCGAGCAACACGCTAAAAGAGGACTGTTATTTCGCTAAGCTCAAAGGAGAAGAAAAATGAGCCGCCCGCTGCGAGAGACTTTGCCGCCTTTTCAAATGCAATAGTAAAAAAACCCAAACACCCAATTGAGTTGTTACTATCCCCCTAATAGCACAACCACTGGCTGTTTGAGCTTTTGATCTTTTATATCTTAAAGGTAATTACCGGGCGCTGTGCGTGATTGACCAGACCTTCGCTTAAAGAACCATTAAGAAAATGAGCCAGTCCTTTGCGACCGTGTGTTCCTATACCTATCAAGCCAGAGGATATGGTTTCGGCAAAATTGAGAATACCTTTTTCTATAGAAGTATCATTGTAGATATTGAGGGTGTAATTGGTTGGAGGTTCTTTCTCTTCTTGCATAAATTGCTGCATTTGTTCTTCTACCTCCTGAGTGGTCCTAAAATCACCTGGTGTATTGACATAAAGTGTATGTAGGGTGACATCGTTCGCTTTCGCGAAAGCAATAGCTTGTTTAAAGGCATTGTGATTCTCGGCCTGAAAGTCAAGGGCATAAATAAAATTGTCTATCTCAAAAGCTTCATGCCGTTTTTTTATGACCAGAACAGGAATTTCAGAATTGCGCACCACTTTTTCTGTGTTGGAGCCTATAAAAAACTCCTGTAAACCACTGGCACCATGCGATCCCATTACAATAAGATCGGCCTCATATTTTTTGGCGTAATCCATAATGCCGTCAAAAGCACCGTCAAACTCTGCGGTTTCGTGCACCGTGATCCCGTCGAGAAAAGGCGCGCTCATCATAGTCTCAAATTTTTGATGCGCGAGTTTCATAAAAAAGAGGGCTTCGGGCAAGTCGCTCTTAGCACCACCATAGGCCCCGTCTACCAATTCCATAGGTAGTTCTAGCATATGGAGCAGGTTAATTTCGCTATTGTGTTTGCGGGCAAGATCTGCCGCCACGCGAAGCGCATTTTCTGCCTGATCTGAAAAATCTGTAGGGACGAGTATTTTCTTAATCATAATTTGAGGATTAGTGGTTTGCCAAAATTGGTCTTGTGACTAGATTAAATTTACAAAATAATCGGCGGTATCTTGGGCTTTTGAAACTCAATATTTTGTACTATATTTGCACCGTTGAAAACGAATAGCGAAAACGAGGGGACGGCAGTCCCCTCTTTTTATAGCCAAAGATGCTGAAAGATAAAGTACAAAAATTGTTGGCCGAGGCCTTAGACGAAAACCCTTCTCTATTCTTGATTGATTTCGAGATTCAGGGAGCCAATGAAATTAAGGTAACCTTAGACGGAGACCAAGGTGTTACGGTAGAAGACTGTATTGCAGTGAGCCGTAAAATTGAGCATAATCTCGATCGAGAAGAAGAAGATTTTGCTCTAGAAGTGATGTCTTGTGGAGCTACGGCCCCGCTTCAAAATGTACGTCAGTATCGCAAAAATGAAGGTAGAACTCTTGAGGTGAAAACCACCAAAGGAGATAAGCTGGAAGGAACGCTGCAAGAAGTGACCGAAGAAGGAATTACCCTTTTTTGGAAAGCCAGAGAACCAAAACCAGTAGGTAAAGGAAAAGTAACCGTAGAAAAAACCGAGTACATTCCTTACCAAGAAATTACGGAAGCAAAAGTTAAGATTAAATTTTAAGCTAAATTGATATGGAGAATCTCGCATTAATCGATTCTTTTTCAGAATTTAAAGATGATAAGTTAATCGATAGAGTAACGCTTATGGCGATACTCGAAGAGGTATTTAGAAGTACGCTGAAAAGACGTTTTGGAAGTGACGATAACTTTGATATAATTATTAATCCAGACAAAGGGGATCTTGAGATTTGGCGTAACCGAGTGGTTGTAGCCGATGGAGAAGTGGAAGATCCTAATGCAGAGATATCCTTATCGGCCGCTCGTAAGATTGAGGAAGATTTTGAGGTAGGAGAAGATGTGTCTGAAGAAGTAAAGTTGATCGATCTAGGGCGTCGTTCTATTTTGGCTTTACGCCAAAATCTAATTAGTAAGATTCACGAGCACGACAATACGAACATTTACAAGCAGTTTAAAGAGCTTGAAGGTGAGTTGTATACGGCAGAGGTACATCATATACGTCATAGAGCCATTATCTTATTGGACGACGAGGGCAATGAGATTATATTGCCAAAGGATCGTCAAATACCTTCCGACTTTTTCCGCAAAGGCGAAAATGTAAGAGGGATTATCGAAAGTGTTGAGCTAAAAGGAAATAAACCAGCGATTATTATGTCGCGTACCGCTCCTCTATTTTTGGAAAAATTATTTGAATCTGAGATACCGGAAGTCTTTGACGGATTGATTACGATCAAAAAAGTAGTTCGTATTCCAGGTGAAAAAGCAAAAGTTGCCGTAGATTCGTATGATGATCGTATTGACCCTGTAGGAGCTTGTGTAGGAATGAAAGGTTCTCGTATTCACGGAATTGTACGTGAGTTAGGAAATGAGAACATTGATGTGATCAATTACACCAATAACTTAAACTTGTTTATTACCCGAGCTTT
>CAZJWI010000288.1:0-7136 GCA_964549485.1 uncultured Flavobacteriaceae bacterium | reverse complement strand
TCAGGACCAGAGATATTTGTGAATCCTGGATAGTTCTCAATCGTTTGGGTTAAAAAGGCATTACCACCTATGGTTTTCTTTTCTAAAATTATAGAATCAAAACGGTCGCGTTGGGCATAAATAGCGGTTGTTAATCCTGCTGCACCACCGCCAATAATGATGACATCATACACCTTGTGTTCTTTTTTCACATCAATATCCAGCAACTCTTTTAACGAGGCATTATCAGGATTTGTGTATGGCGTACCGTCAATTAAAATGGTAGGAATAATGCGTTTTCCCTTATTGATTTTCTCAACTTCAGCGGTTGCCCACTCGTGCTCATCAACATCTATAAATTGAAAATTGACGCCATTATCGGCAAGGTAGCTTTTTGCTCTGCGACAATCCGGACACCAGTCTGCGCCAAATAATTGCACCACACCAGCATTATTAATTCCTAAAACATCTGCAAGCTCTGCGTTGTTTGGATTGGTGTAAGTGGTTCCGTTTAAGTCAATAGTAGGTATTATACGCTTTCCGTTATTGATTTTTTCAACTAAACGTGTAGCGCTTTCATCTAAATCTACATCGATAAATTCAAAAGGGATATTATTTTCTTTTAAGTATGCTTTTGCTCTTCGGCAATCTGGACACCAGTCGGCTCCGTATAATTTTAATGTGTTCATTTTTATTGGTTTTTGTAGTTATGTATTATTTATAGCACAAATGTATTGTGGTTACACAGCCTCTGTAATAGTCATATTTCCGAAGTGATTATACATTTTTCCCATTTGTGAATCAGAAAAGCTTTTGCCGTACTGTAAGTGTTCATATTGCTTTAAAAAATCAATCACTTTATGCTCGGGCATCTCACAAGGTTTTAGTTGTAAGCCAGCTTTTGTATGATAGAGATTGAAGGAAATAAAATCACCATCTTTCAGATTTTTAGCATATACTTTTACACTCTTTCCGTGATTAAAAATTGCTTTGGTCACCGCATATTTTTGACCCTTATAGCACACTTCAGAATAGCCTTCCTCTAACTGTTCGACACTTGCCTTGATAAGTTGTTTGCGTACTTTGGTTACTGCTGGATTTCTCAACGTTTTGTTCCCTATGACAATGGTTGGGAAATGTTGCTCTCCATTAGCATAAAACAGCGTCAAGAACTCTTGATTCATCACATCATTCTCCAACTCGTAATAATCATACGGTATGTGGTTGTCGCTCATCCATTGCTTATAAAATCTGGACTTGTGGCAGGTTGCCTTCCCAAAAAGTTTTATTGCTTCCATATCGTGTGTCTTTTACTGTTAAAGTATTTTGTTTGCGCTTTACCGCTTCGCTCTCCTGATGGTCGTGAAGCACCTTCGGTCGCTTTACCGTTGCATTCTCCTTACAATCGTGAATCTCCTTTGTTCGCTTTCGCGAAGGCGTACTCATACCTTGCCTTCTGCTTTAAGTTTATGTACCGCTTCCTTAAAAAATTGATACCCACCTTTTATGGTACACTTATCATCAAGTTCAAGCACAGCACCTTGAAATTTAGTGTCCCAATGCCCATTTGTGAGCCCTGTTATTGTATCTACATTTACCGACTGTTCTCCTGCATAGCCTTTTACATAGAGATAGAAGTTTGAACTTACCTCATCTGGAATCGACATCCCAAGGCCTATAACGTGACCTCTACGTTTATTAAAAGTGTACAATGAGGCAATATCAAAGTGATGTGGCCACACCCTAATTTCTGAATGTGGTGTAAATTCCTGAAGCGCATCTTCTAAGGCAAGATGTGCCATTATCCTGTAGTGCATAATCTCGCCCAATCGTGGCATATTTTCAAGATGAAAGATGTACTCATCAGTTATAGGCTCATAAGGTAAGGTGTAATGCATTTCATATGTAAAAGGAAACGAAATACCATTTTCTATGGCTTGTTTTTCTATCCAGTCTAAAACTTCTTTATGCGTTTTACCTTCTAAAGGAAATTTTATTTTATCAAAACCTCCAATCCACCATTCTATTGAAAATGAAGAATAGCTAAAAGCCAACACATCGCCATTTGTGTTTAACGGTCGCGTTGTTAAACAGCCACAGCCCGTAAGTGATTTTAAGTTGGTATGACTGTCGTCCTTTTTCTTAGGAAGAAAACTATTTGCCGTCGCCGCGAGGTATTGTATGATTTTATGAACCTCTATTTCTACTTTTTGATGTGATATTGTATACGCTCCCATAGTTTTCTATTTTAAAATGGAAGACTTAATCCAAATGTGATACGACCGCCTTCATCAGAATCAAAATAGGCAAAGTTCAAGGCCGCAAATCCTCCCATTTTGAAGTACACGCCTGCTCCTGGCGAAGTATGCCACTCATCTGAATCTTCATTTTGCAACCATACACGACCGTAATCAAATCCTGCATAAGCGCCTACGGTAATGGGTATGATACCGTTGCGTAATCTTCCTAATGCCACTCTAAAGTCTGTGCTGTGGTAAAAAGATTGTTTTCCTGTAAAGCGCTCGTTTCTAAAACCTCTCAACCCATCATTACCGCCTATGGTTGCGCCTTGATAAAACTCAAATTCATTACCTAAATTGATGTGTCCTTTTACTTTTGAAGCGAGTATAAAGTTACCTCGATTATCTAATTTGGTCGCAATACGCGCCTCTGGAATAAGATAGCCAAAGTTATTACTGTTTTCTAAATTTGATGTAAAACCAGCCGTTAACTTAAAACCTAATCCCGCTTTTGAAACGACTGCGCCTTTAAGATTATCATACTCGTAAGATGCTTCAATACTCCCAAAATTCTGTCCCTCAAAGTTCTCTGGATTTATACCAGCTTGCGCTATAAAACGGTCGGCAGTATTTTCTATCTCATAATTATCGTAACGTACGCCCAGTTTAATCTCGCTTCCTTGATAGCCTCTAAAAATAAGCGACGGTGCAAACGATAAACGTTGTGTGCGTACTCGGTTAAAATCCCTTCCTAAATCATCTTCAAAATTTTCGGTCTCATTTCCGAAGCCAAAGAAATTATTTGTGTAACTGGGACTGCTATATCCTGCTTCTATACCTAAGTTTACCTTGTCAAATATGTATGCAAACTCGCCTGAATAAGATACATTTACACTACTGGTTTCATAAAAATAGGTAAGCCCTAAATGATGCTCATCTGTAAACGGATTTCTTACTAATGAGTTTTTTTGATAATTAAAACGTGCGCCTATACCTAATCCGTCATCTGGGTCAAAACCTAAAAGCGGTGTGATGTTACTTAAATCCCTGCGGTGTTTTTTAAAGTAATACGTATTAAGGTCATAATTATCTGATAGCATTTTAGCCACAGGTGCCGTAAAGGTGTTTTCTTCCTCTTTATGGTCGTACACTTTTACATTTTTGCGGTTGAACGCTTCATAGGTGTCGTTCCCGTTCCCACCTATAATTTTTAAGTGAATGGTTTTATTCCCTTCACCTTCTATTCTAAAGGTATCATCGTCTGCAAGGCCATAAATCCAGATTTCCTTGGTATTATCTCTGTCATAGGTAACATCCCAAAACACTTCACCCATTTCTTCTTTGGTCTGGCGTTCTCCTACAATTCTGGTTTTACCACCTGGCATTCTGGTAATGATGAATAAATCTTTCTTATCTGTTCCTGTGACAAGAATACAGCGAGATAGATACTCAAACATATTGTTTGCATTACTCTCAATGTTTGCTAACCTGCCTTTGAGCGCTTTTTTTACACGAGCTACTTTTTCTTGGTCTATTTCTGGCGGAAGATTTGTAAATGCTTTTTCAATAACATCCTCTGTGATGTTTGCCTTTATAAACTGTGCTTCTTCTATCCAATCTTCTCTTTTATGATTTTTTAAGACTGCGAGGTCCACATCATCTCCAGCATCATTATACCATTTTACGTGATTGTAATCTTCATCATAGCGTTGCATAAATCGCAATGGTGGTGTGAGTGTGGTTAAAGCACCGAGAATAAACCCATCAAAATCTGAATAGACCTGGTCGCGGTCTCTTGGTATTGGGCGATAATGCATCTTGCCATTTTCGTCTTCGGTTTCTGTCCATTTCCATTGGTCTGCGTGCCTGTCCCAATCGCCTATGAGGTTGTCAAAAATTCGTGTGCGTATGTACAATCTTTCATCTATGGTAACATCATCCTTATTTCGTAATTCTTCAAAGAGCTCAAGGGTATTGACGATTTTATCGCCTGCACCTAAAGATGCCACATCTTCCTGACCGTCAGATAATCGTTCTTCAATAAAATAAATATTATCACCATAATCGTCATTATAATTGCCCAGCGCATTCTGTTTTGGAATGTAATATAATGCTGGATTTGGGTGCAAGATGCCCACAGCATCTGCAAGGTCGCCTATGGTTAACGCGCCGTAGGGATTTGCCGTAGTCCAGTAATCTTGTAAGAGTTGGACAAAATAGGTTTCCTCGACTTCAGCTTCAAGATATTCTGTTTTAAATAAGAAGTATTGTATAAATCTAAGGGCACTTTTCTTTGCGCTACGCATTGCATATTGTCTTCCGTCTTTATCAACCAGACGTATGGAATTGGTTTGATGTCCACCACCTTTGCGCAAGGGTTTTAAACCACCGTATAAAGTATCGAGTAGTGCAGTTTTTATCCTAATTTCTTTTGCATAATCATCACGGTAGTGTTCTCCCCATAATGCTTTGTAAAAACCGCTTCTTTCCAGTTCTTCTTCAGTATAAATAGATTTGTTGACATACTGCGGACTTTCATATTCCTTATAATCTTGCATCGCCACCATTTCATACCGTGGTCGTACTTCTTTTGAAAATACAGCCGTACTAAAACCGTTTGACGCATCGTAAAAACTTACCCAAACCGCTCCATCTTTAAATTGTGTGATTTTAGAAAACCCCAATTGTGAACTGCTAAATCCACCTTTTACAGAACCAACCTTTGCAGTTGCACTACCAGAACCGCTTATGATATTCGGGATTCCTTTAATATCAAAATATTGCAAGCTATGGTCGTGAGCACTTAAAAGCACTACATTTTTGGTTTGTCTGGCTATGGTAACTACACGCTCACTCAATTCCTTATAATGTACATTACTAACATCTTGCGGATTAACGCCAAAACTAAACTGAGAACCAGCAGGTCCTAAACTTTCTACCGGATGATGCATTGCGAGAATGACCGTTTTGCCTTCGCTCTTTTTAATGGTGTTTTCCAGTTCTACATAAAATTCTTCTTTGGTTTTTATGTCACAATGTTCATTAATAGTAGGATATGCATCCCAATTCATTATGGCCCATTGAGAATCTACGATTATCATATCTACCTCATCATTTATTTTTACACGCTCCATCGGGCAACCTCTTTCTGGCTGAAAGGTGTTTTTACCTACCGCTTTATCTATCTTTTTTTCAATATTTCTAAGGTTTTCAAAACCATCAGTCCATTCGGCATCACCTGGGATAAAAAAGGAAGTTCCTTTAAATGAATTAGCAAGTTTGGTTTGAAGTTGAAGTGTGTTCTCGTCCTTTGAATTTACTGCATTTCCTAAGAAAAGTAGTGTACTTTGCTTTGACACATTCTTTGTGGTTTTTTGTAAGCCATCCAGCACTTCTTGTAATTGAGCAGTCGTTCCTTCGGCCGTGTTTCCTATGGCGTAAAAGGTGTGTGATATCTTCTTGTTGGGTAGTTCTTGTTGCGCTTTCGCGAAAGCGGAAACAAACAACATAGCTATGAGTGATAGTATTGGTATAGTTGGTTTCATAATAGTGTTTTACATTTTTTTCAAAAAGTTTTTACGAGACTCCGAAACATCTAGCGTGGTAGTATGTAACTGGCCATCTCGCATATATTTAATTTCTAAACTGTTTTTATCCTGAAGTAAAATTCTTGTGGCTTCCATACAATCTACGTGACAGGTGTTGTGATTTTCTATGGAAACAATGAGGTCTCCGCCCAGAAACAGCTCGCGACCATTTACGACTGCTTTAATGTCTCCAGCTCTGAGTCCAGCTTTGTAGGCAGGACTGCCTTTGGCCACACTTTGGATGAGTACGCCACCTTCTAATGACTGATTGAACAAATGCTCCAACTCTTCACGTACGAGCAACAACCCATCTACACCTATCCAAGGTCTATCTTCAAAAGACAATAAATCCTTAGCCGTGTTTATGGTTACCGCCATCCCGATGCCTTGAAAACCACCAGAAACAGTAAGAATACTGGACGCAATCCCGATAACTTCTCCATTAGAATTAAATAATGGACCACCGCTATTACCTGAATTTATGGCCGCGTCAGTCTGAATAAATTCAACTTTAACCGTACCATCGTAAATTTTATTAAAGCCTCTAAAGGCAGATATAATTCCCGATGAAAATGAGTTTTCCATACCATAAGGACTTCCTATGGCGTAGATATTTTGACCTACCACCAGTTTATCTGAATCACCAAGCGTTGCGTGTACCAGTGTGCTATCTGGTATGTCAAGTTTCAGCAAGGCGATGTCTGCATTTGCCTCGCTAAAAAGTACTGTTGCCTTGCGCATTTTACCGTCTTGGGTCTTTACCATAATATCTGAATTACCAGATACCACGTGCGCTGCGGTGAGAATATGGCAGTCGTGAGAAACTAATACGCCAGAGCCTAAACCGCCACCTTGACGCAGTCCTCTTTCTGATGGTGATGTGCTTGATGTAAATATGGTCACTACTGCTGGCAACGCTTTTTCATAAACGGTTGCCACACTTTTTTCTGAAGTTGTAATGTTTGCAGGTATGACGCGCTTTAAGGGTTGTACGTGCTTGTTTTCTTGTGCCACAACGGTAGTTGCGAGCAGAAAAATGATGATTTTGATGGTGGTTTTCATTGTGTTATGCTGGTTTTTGTGCGAGCATCTCTGCATATTGTTTTCTAAACTTAGACAGCTTAGGCTCTATGACTGCGGTGCAATAGCGATACTCTGGGTTGTTTTTATAGTAATCTTGATGCTTTTCGTCTGCCTTAAAAAAGGTCTTTCTTGGGCTGACTTCTGTAACTATAGGCTTGTCAAAAAAGGGTTGTAATTCTTTAAAGACAATATCTATAATTTGCTTTTCGCTAGGCGTGTCGTAAAACACTACAGAGCGATATTGGGT
>CAZJWI010000287.1:0-9406 GCA_964549485.1 uncultured Flavobacteriaceae bacterium | reverse complement strand
ATGTCTTGCTACGGCGTTTGGTACCACTCTAATACCGCGATTTTCATAATCGGTTTTAAGAGGGATCTTATCGTGGTATTCAAAAATACCAGCTTCTAGTGTTTTCATTTGCTGAATGGGAAAATAGAGCACCACTGCTTTTTTAATCCATTCATTTACCTGCCATCCATCGGCAGTAGGTTCGGCCACGCGTAGGGTGCCACGATCAAGCATATCTATAACCTCGCGTATGGCGTTAATGGTAACTCTATTGGTCAATTGGGAGCGGTCTTCCCAGGCATCTTCAATTAAATTTTGTAGTTGTGTCATGGCTCAGATTAACTTTGGTATTCAAAGATAAAAATATAGATGGCTAGGATCCCAGTATAGACCATATTTCTTTTTTGGCAATTCGGGTAGTTCTAGGGCATTTCATCCTTGAGAATTGTTTATTTTTGCCCCAAATTTTGACTATGGCCCGCCTTATAGCGATCGATTTTGGAACCAAACGTACCGGTATAGCGGTAACCGATGAGTTACAGCTTATTGCCTCGGGCTTGACAACTGTCGATACCAAAGCCTTGATGTCCTTTTTAAAAAAGTATTTGAGTGAAGAAAAGGTAGAAGCAATGGTCATTGGAGAACCCAAACGCATGAATAATGAGCCGTCTCAAGTGGAGGAGGCCATTAGTAGCTTTCGCGAAAGCGTCCAAAAAGAATTTCCAGATTTAGAAATAATAAGACAGGATGAGCGCTTTACTTCTAAAATGGCGTTTCAAACCATGATCGATAGTGGAATTGGGAAAAAGAAACGAAGAAATAAAGCATTGGTTGATCAAATAAGCGCAACCATTATCCTCCAGGATTATCTATATAATAAATAAGCTATGATATTACCTATAGTTGCCTATGGCGATCCCGTTTTAAAAAAGAAAGCAAAACCAATCACTCCAGATTATCCAAATTTGAGTGAGCTTTTGGATAATATGTACCAGACCATGTACGGCGCCAGTGGTGTAGGCCTAGCCGCACCACAGATAGGGTTGGCTATTCGTGTATTTTTGGTAGATACCTCACCTTTCGCTGATGACGAAAGTTTTACGCCAGAAGAGCAAGAGCAATTGAAAAATTTCAAAAAGACCTTTATCAATGCCGAAATTTTAGAAGAAGAAGGTGATGAGTGGGCATTTTCTGAAGGTTGTCTGAGCATACCAGGCATAAATGAAGATGTTTTTAGAAAGCCTGTAGTGACTATAAAGTATCAGGACGAAGACTTTAATACCCATACCCAGACCTATACAGGACTTATCGCAAGAGTGATACAGCATGAGTATGACCATATTGAAGGGGTTTTGTTTACCGACAAATTATCGAGTCTTAAAAAGCGCCTGATAAAAGGGAAACTCACCAACATTTCCAAAGGAAAATGTAGTGCAGAGTATCGCATGAAATTTCCGATGGTCTCTAAAAAAAGATAGATTAACAAAAAAATAAGGCCTAGCGTTTTGATATCTCTTGAAGCAAACGCATATTTGCCACCCAATTTTAAAAAACTATGAGTTTAGACAAAGTATTAGCCATATCTGGAAAACCTGGAATCTATTCACTAAAAACCCAAACCAGAAGTGGTTTTGTTGCCGAATCCCTGGTTGATGGAAAACGTTTATCTGTAGGAATTCGCCACAATGTGAGCATTCTTTCTGAGATTGCTATTTATACGCTTTCGCAAGAATTACCACTACGTGAGGTGTTTCAAAAAATCAAGGAAAAAGAAAATGGCGCACAGACCATCAGTCACAAAGTTTCAAAAGATGAGTTGGAAGCCTATTTCTTTGATCTGATCCCAGATTATGATGAAGATCGCGTCTATCCAAGCGATATTAAAAAAGTAGTACAATGGTATAACATCCTACAAAAAAATGATATGTTGGATTTTGAAGAGCCAGATGCCAACGCCACAGACGAAGAAGAATAGTGTATAACTTTTTATAAATGAACAAGGCCTTAGCGATCTATTTGCTGAGGCTTTTTTAGTTTTAATTTTGAAATCAAATACTATGCACACTCGTTCACAACAACTCGCCGCCTTAGACCGTCTTTTGACCATTATGGATGAACTTCGAGAAGGTTGTCCTTGGGATCAAAAGCAAACCATGCAGAGCCTGAGGCATCTTACAATAGAAGAGACCTATGAACTGGGAGATGCTATATTAGAAAATAATCTTCAAGAGATTAAAAAGGAATTGGGAGATCTGTTGTTGCATATTATCTTTTACGCCAAGATTGGGAGCGAAACCGATGCTTTTGATATCGCCGATGTTGCCACAAGTATAAGCGAAAAGCTCATAAGCAGACACCCACATATTTATGGGGATATCACGGTGGCCAACGAAAAGGAGGTTGCGCAAAATTGGGAAAAGCTAAAACTCAAAGAAGGTAAGACATCGGTTTTGGAAGGCGTGCCCAAAGGCTTACCTGCCATGGTTAAGGCCAGCCGTATACAAGATAAAGTTGCTGGAGTAGGTTTTGATTGGGAACAGCCTCAACAGGTTTTTGAAAAATTACAGGAAGAACTGGCAGAGCTACAGCACGAAATTGATCATAATGACCAGGAAAAAATGGAGGCCGAGTTTGGCGATGTACTCTTTTCTATGATTAATTATGCACGTTTTCTCAAAATAGATCCAGAAAGTGCTTTAGAACGCACCAATAAAAAATTTATCAAGCGATTTCAATACTTGGAGGCCAAAGCCAAAGAGGCTAACACCTCGCTTTCTGAGATGAGTCTGGCAGAGATGGATGTGTTTTGGGAAGAAGCCAAGCGCTTATAACTTTCCGTAAAAGTCGCTGATATCAAAGTAGATTACCGCTTCTTTTTGCGCGGCTATACGTTCTATAGTGATTTTGTCAAAGGTCTTATTGCGCTCTTGTTTTAATTCTTGAGACTTCATACGCCAATCTAAATTTCTTATGCCATAGCGATTTTCGATATAGAGCGATTGAGCCTGTATGCCTTGATATCCATTCTTGGCATTTTTAATAGTGACAGCCCGAACCAACGAGCTTCCATCACCACCTTCAAAACGAATGTGTTTAAGGTCTTTTTTGGAAGAAATAAGCCCCGTATTACTTGCTGTATTAGAACTGCTACATCTTGCCAAGGTAACTATCATGCAAAGAAAAATAAAACGCATAACTCTGTTTTTATGGTTCAAAAGTACGAGTATTAACGGTTTTAATACCCAAAAGTTTACATCTTCTAGCTATTATCTACCTCTTCTCGAATAGAAAAGATATTTACTGTGACAGACGCCAAATCTGAGTTGGGAAACTTTCTATATAGTGATATACCGGGGTATGGATGGAGAAGCGGGAGAGTGTTATCAAGATCTTTGGGATGAGTTTTTTGTCCCTTTTTAGATTTGGTGGCTCAGAATCTGAAGTTGTTAAGTCACAGGAAACAAGACAGTTTGTCTCTGACACAAAGCAAAATATTAAAAATGTTTAACCGTTTACAACGAGCTGTGAAAACCAATACCCAAAATTGTCTGCCTCCTGCGCCAGATAGCGGTGGGATATCAATTTCAGGATCGGCAGGCGATGGTCCTGGAGGTAATGCTTCACTTCAATTAGTATGTGTCCTTAGTGAACCCGATGCAAAAATCCGTAACAGTAGGATTAGGTCGTTTAGTATTATCCTTGTCCTATGCTTACGGAAATCCAAGAGTATTTGTATTTGATGGCCTAGACACAAGTATATCCGTTGGATTTGATATGATGTATTACCACGGGAGTAATCAATTTAAAACAATGGATCTTTCAAATACTTTTGGATAAGTAGGAGGCTCTTTTATGCCTGCGGTTGAAGGCTACGGGTCTTTCACAGAAGTATATAGGTCTCAAGAGAAACCAACCTGGAGTACCTTTAGTTTTGGCGTTGGTGTATGGTTATGTTAATCCTGTTTCAGTAATAAACGGCAAAGTTGGGACTGGTCAAACAATTCCTATTTTTGTTCCAAATTTTATTAAATAATGACTGATAGAATAATAAGATTACTTATAATAACAGTTGTATTTGTTGTATCTCTTTATTTCATTAATTCTTCATACGAGAGAAAAAAAAATGAAATTGAAAAAAATGAAATTGTCGGTGTTATTAAAAGTATCAAGTATGATTCCAAAAAATCAGCAATCATTTACTTGTATGAAAATCAAAAACAAATCAGTTTAGAATATTTTGGAATCAATGTATGAGATAATTTAGTTGTTGAAGATAGTATTGCAAAAGAAATAAATTCTAAGGAGTTAAAGCATTACAAGAAAGATGAACATAGTATTTATAAGCTATACAAAAAGCATTATATAGTAGATTAATTAGCTAGAGTTTTTGTTCCAAACAGGCGCTAGTGCATAGCTAGTGCTGTTATAAGTAAATAAAGCAGCAGACTATTGTAACAGGTACTGTTATGCTTGGTAAAAAGTTTAAAATAGGTGAGCATATCGAGTAAGCGTTCAAAACTCTCTGCATCTTTGTGAAACTCTTCAGGCTTAAAACTAGCCTGCATAAAATATTTATGAAACATGCCATTGATGGCTAATCTCACAAAGGTAGGACCCAACAAGATGCCTTCGATATGGGTAAAGATTTGATCGCGTATTTCTTGGGTAATTGTATCGGGAGCTTTTTTGAGGTGATAGGATTGACTAAGTTTTTGAAAGATCCCATACATTTTTTCAAACGGGGCTTTTTCAAACTTGCGCTGGTGATATCCTTCAGAAAATCGCATGAGTTCTACGACGTCTTTATACAAGTAAAAGTGAGCAAATGCCATAGAACTTTTAGCATTTACAGTAAACCATATATCATTGGTAGTAGGATCGATACGTTGCTCTAGCCATCCCTGAGAACACAATACGCGGAGGGCAACATTGAGATAACCTTCATTGGCTTTGTATTGACTGCTAAGATGAGAGAGACTACTTTCCTTGTGTTTTAGCAAATATTGTACAAGCCCACGGGCATATAATTCGTATGCCGAGGGGGCTGTTACTAGCCCATCGAGATGTTTAAATAACCTGGCGCGATACTGATGTTGTTTGACTTTTGATAGTGTCATAATTGCTGTTGTATTTGATTATCAATCATTTGCAAACAACAACAAGATACTATTTATTGGTTTAGTGCTGTAAAGAAATCTAGACCTGCTATAGATTAGTCCTTATGCTCATCTTTTGTGTAGGGAATAGACTGCAGATAAAGCTGTTCGACCTTAGCTCTGGCCCAAGGCGTTTTTCTTAAAAATTTTAGACAGGATGTCATCGATGGATTCTTCTTAAAGCAATTAATATCGACCTGATGACTCAAGGCTTCCCATCCGTATTTTTCAGACAGGTAGGTAAGCATTTTGGCGAGGGTTACGCCGTGCAGTGGATTATTGGGTTGTGCTTCCATAGGGCTGTCTAATTGGTGTAGCTAGGTTTAAGACCACGTAGTCCCATATCAACTACTGGCTCTGTAGCATCAGATGATACATCCCATAATCCGTTGTTATTAGTGTCTATCCATTCAAAACTTTGATTGGTTGATAGTGAAAGAGTAAGGATGATATCCTCTGTTTCATTTCCACTTATTTGTAATGGAGTATCAAAACCTGCAGTAACTACACAAGAACCTTGTGGTATGGGTGAGCTATCAAAAAGTGGATTGGGTACGGTTGTGGCACCTTCTGGCGCTTGCCCAGTTTGTACTATTCCATTAGTCTCAAAACCCCAATACCCTTGTTTTTTGTTGTCTGTAACAGTGACCAATTCTTCTTTGATTTGGTAAGAATTGATATAGGTGTCAAAACCTACAAAACTTGCGATAGTTCCTGATAAGGGAATGTCATTAAATCGAAAATCAACATCGTAATTTTGATAGGATAAAGACAAGCGTACCCACTGATAACTGCCAGCAGATAATTGGCTTATTGGGATACTCAAAAACGTCTCATCGGGCGATACGATTAGCGCTTGTTCAAAATCTATGGCATTACTTCCACCTTGACTGGTCTCAGGCGCTTGGTAGAGAATGCTGCCTTGTCCCAATTGTGTTGTTGCCGTTGGGGCCAGCTCGAGATAATGTGCCGATAATTTATTAAAACGCGGGCTCTGAGCTGCATGTCCGTCTGGTAGGCTAGCAGCTTGTCCTAAATTGTTTAAACGGGCTTGATTAGGATCGACCCCTATTTTGATAACAAGGCGGGCATCTGTGTTGACGGTATCATCTACTGCAATATCATCTGTAGTATCACGATCACAACTACAGATTAAAAGCAATATGCAAAGTGAAAAGAGATATTTTATACTGTTCATAATGATGGGGCTTTAGGTAATAACCCAAATTCTGATGTTTTAGTATACTCAAAGAAAGCCCGCTGTTCTGGCTTTAGCTTGAAGTCTCTAAGGTCTTTCTGTATTAGAAAATGCATAGACTTGCCTATTAAGGGTGACATCAAACTACTCATGATCTTGAGGTTAACGTCTTGTTGTAGCTCAAGTTCGATTACTCTAGACCTTACACGTGCTGATCAATAAGCACAGGATTACCATCAGGATCAACCAGTACAATACTTGCTGGTCCCTTTGTATCTGGGTCGGCTTTGCGCTCTAAGGTCATGCCTTGGGCTAACAATTCTTTTTGTATGGTTCTAACATCCTCAAATTGATCAAGGGTATTAGCTTGTTCATCCCAACCAGGATTGAAGGTGAGAATATTATCTTCAAACATTCCTTCAAAAATCCCGATCAGGGCGTTGCCATTTTTTAGGATGAGATATTTTTGCTCTAGATTACCAGCAAAAACAGTAAATCCTAGTTTTTCGTAAAATTCTTTGGAAGCATTAATGTCTTTAACGCTTAGACTTATAGAGAAAGCTCCTAGTTTCATAGTGGTATGTTTAAGGTTAGATGGTACGATAGTCTAATTTTATCGGTTTACTAAATATAAGTATTCTCGCACTTTTTAAAACCGATGTTGGTATCCTAGTGATCTAGCCTTACTTTTGCAGCCACTATGATGAGAAGTGTCAAGCGGTATACATTTTCAAATATTCAGGACTGTAAACACAGTTTGTTAAACTGGGCACAACAGTTTGAAGAAGTAGTATGGCTGGATAGTAATAGTTATCAAGGCCAAAATTATCCTGAGTTTGAAGGGCTCTTGGCCGTAGACGCCTTGACCAGTATACAAACAGATAGCGAAGGAGGTTTTGATCGATTAGAAGAATACCAGCAAAGTACCCAAGATTGGATTTTTGGGTATTTGGGCTATGACTTAAAAAACGATACCGAGCAACTAAGTTCAAGAAACGAAGATCACCTCGGTTTTCCTGACCTTTGTTTTTTTCAGCCCAAAAAGCTTTTTTTACTCTACCACGATCGCATCGAGTTGCAGTATTTGAGAATGGTAGATGATGAAATGGAGCAGGACTGGCAGCACATTTCGGCTATAAAACCTCATAGTATTGAGGAGATAACACCTAAGAGTGATGTATCTATTTCGCTAAGAATCCACAAGGAAGCTTATAAAAATAAAGTACGCAGCTTGTTAGATCACATTGCTAGAGGAGATATATACGAAGCCAATTTATGTCAGGAATTTTATGCTAAGGGTAGTATAGATCCCTGGACCACCTATGCCCAGCTCAACAGTATTAGTGCTCCACCATTTGCCGCTTTTCTCAGATTGGATCAAGGCTACCTGCTTTCGGCCTCTCCAGAGCGCTATACTAAAAAAATAGGTACAAAGATCGTGAGTCAACCTATTAAAGGTACTGCGGCTAGAGGCAGTGATAAGACGTCTGATCTCGCTTTCGCGAAAGCCTTATCAGAAGATCCTAAAGAGCGCTCAGAAAATATAATGATCGTAGATTTGGTTAGAAATGATTTATCCAGAACTGCCAGCAAAGGATCGGTAGCCGTAGAAGAACTGTGTAAGGTATATGCCTTTAAACAAGTACATCAAATGATTTCTACAGTTGTATCTAAGATTGAGCCGCACATCACTCCTGTAGAAGTCTTGCGTACTACCTTTCCTATGGGGAGTATGACGGGGGCACCAAAGCTTAGAGCGATGCAACTCATCGAATCCTTGGAGGCCACTAAGCGTGGGCTCTATAGTGGCGCTGTAGGTTATTTTGACCCAGACGGGGATTTTGATTTTAATGTTATCATTAGAAGCATACTGTACAATGCAGAGAAGCAGTACATCTCTTACCACGTAGGTAGTGCCATTACGGCAGCCTCAGATCCTGATAAAGAATATGAAGAATGCCTCCTTAAAGCCCGTGCAATGCGTCGCGTTTTGGAAGGAAAATCCTAAGCTATTTTTGTATTTTTGAAAGAATTTGCAACAAACGATGTCAGGGCCTAATCCGATTGGCCTAAGACCTAATTTTAAACAACCAAGCTAGCATGAGCGACGATAAAAAAATAATATTTTCGATGTCTGGGGTTTCCAAAACCTATCCAGGAGCCCAGACTCCAGTCCTTAAAAAAATATACTTGAGCTTTTTCTATGGGGCCAAAATAGGCATATTAGGTCTTAACGGATCAGGTAAATCTACCTTGATGAAGATCATTGCAGGGATAGATAAAAACTACCAAGGCGATGTAGTTTTTTCGCAAGATTATACCGTGGGCTATCTCGAGCAGGAACCCACCTTAGATCCTGATAAAACGGTTTTAGAAGTAGTTAAAGAAGGTGCAGCAGAGACCGTAGCTATTCTGGATGAATACAATAGTATTAATGATCAGTTCGGTTTAGAAGAGGTCTACAGCGATGCAGACAAAATGGAAAAACTCATGGCGCGTCAAGCTGTCCTGCAAGATGAGATCGATGCACGGGGAGCTTGGGAACTAGACACCAAGTTAGAGATTGCTATGGATGCGTTACGCACCCCGCCGGGCGATCAAAAAATTGGTGTACTTTCGGGTGGAGAGAAACGTCGAGTTGCTTTGTGTAGATTACTACTACAAGAACCAGATGTATTACTACTGGATGAGCCCACCAACCACTTGGACGCAGAGTCTGTTCATTGGTTAGAACATCATCTTGCCCAATATAAAGGTACAGTGATTGCCGTGACTCACGACCGTTATTTCTTGGATAATGTAGCGGGTTGGATTTTAGAATTGGATCGAGGTGAAGGCATCCCCTGGAAAGGGAATTATTCGTCTTGGTTGGATCAAAAATCCAAGCGTATGGCCCAAGAAAGCAAAACCGCTTCTAAGCGTCAAAAAACTCTTGAGCGCGAGCTGGAATGGGTGAGGCAAGGAGCCCAAGGCCGACAAACCAAGCAAAAAGCACGTTTAAAAAATTCCGACGAGCTTTTGAGTCAAGATCACAAACAGGTTGATGAGACATTAGAGATTTATATTCCTAATG
>CAZJWI010000286.1:0-9932 GCA_964549485.1 uncultured Flavobacteriaceae bacterium | reverse complement strand
GAATGTAGGATTACTCTCCAAAGCCCCTTTTAGCAACTCCTGAAGACGCTCTTTTGTCACGCGTATTCCAAGCTCCTCGTATTGCTCTTCCAACACAGCATTTTCTACTTCTTTTTCAAAAACGGAATTTACAGCTCTCATCGTCGAACCATTAGGCCCCAGATTTCTGGATTGCAATTCCACCTTACGAGCAAAATCTTCTCTTGAGATATCCACTCCATTTACCGTTGCAATCGTATTTTGTTTTGAATCAAAAGCACCACCCTGGGTGATAACACTTGAAAAGATAAACGCAAAAAGGGCTAATGCGATTATAATTACCAAATAGATCCCTCTGCTACGTATTTTATTTAAAATTGCCATCTGTCATTAATTTGTTCAAGAATAGTGGGCGAAAATACCATTTTCTATCAAAATAAAAAATAGAAAAATGCAAAAAGAAAGGGGCTATTTAATCCTGATGTAATCGTACTTCGACGAGCTCAATTTTTGTACTGGAAGTCTCCTTAATTAAGAACTCCCACTCCCCTATAGTGATCAAATCTCCCTCTTCTGGAATGAGTTGGGCCTGGTCTACAATAAGACCTCCGAGGGTTTCATAATTTTCGCTCTCGGCAAAATCTAATTTATAGGTCTCGTTGAGGTAATCTACCTCGTGCCGCGCCGAAAATAAAAAGTGGTTGTCACCTAATTGTTGTTCTTCTAAGGCCACCTGATCGTGTTCGTCTTCGATTTCTCCAAAGAGTTCTTCTACAATATCTTCTACAGTCATCATCCCACTGGTACCTCCGTACTCATCAATAACTACGGCTATACTCTTTCGCTTTTTGGTCAACACATTTAATACGTCTTTGACCAACATAGTCTCGGGCACATAGACAAGCGGAATCAAAACACTGCTAATCGTTTTAGGTCTTTTAAACAGAGCAAAGGAGTGTACATACCCAATGATGTCATCTATGGTATCTTTATAAACTAGAATTTTAGAAAGGCCTGTCTCGCTAAATTTTTTACTCAGAGCAGCTGGAGTAGTACGCTCATCTACCGCCACTATTTCAGTGCGTGGTATCATTACTTCACGAGATTTGACCTCAGAAAACTCAAGGGCATTCTGAAAAATTTGTATTTCCGTATCTACCTCGTCATTTTCAGACACCGATTCCATTTGCTCCGAAATATAATTACCCAATTCTACCTTAGTAAATACCAGTTGCACTTCATCTCCGTCGGTTTTAAAAATGTGTTTTAAAATAAAATCGGAGATCCAAATCACAAATCGACTAATAAGACTAAAAATGATGTAAAAAAAATAGGCAGGAATAGCCAAAACACGCAACAAACGATTGGCATAGATTTGAAAAAATACTTTGGGTAAAAATTCGGCGGTCAGCAATATAATGACAGTCGAGATGATAGTCTGAGATAAGAGACCAAACTCTGTAACAAATCGATTTAACCATTGAAAACTTTCGCCGAAAGGCTGCATCTCGAGCCAATGTTGCAAAAGATCTCCCATAAAATAGCCATATACTACTAGAGCAATATTATTGCCTAGCAACATGGTAGCTATAAATTGAGAGGGTTTGGCGGTGAGTAGGCCTAGAATTTTGGCGAGAAAGGTGTTTTGCTTTTTCTCTAATTCTATATGTATTTTATTGGATGAAACGTAAGCGATTTCCATCCCCGAAAAAAAGGCAGAGAGCAATAAACAAATACAAATCACAAGGATTTGAAGCTGTAAGCTAGCCATAGTTATTTGCGTTGTTCAAACTTTTTTCTGTAATGTCGACGAAAGAAAAACATCCCAACGGCAATCACAAAAAAGAGCACGAAGAGATAAGCGCGATTGCGGTCAGTATTCCAAACGCTGTAGGCTTCTACGGCAGCAAGAATTGCTACGATGGGGTATAAAAATTCAAATATCTTACTGTAACGTGTCATTGGTGCTTTCTTCTTTAAGGTATTGTTTTCCTATGTTATTTAAAGATACGAAATCTGTGAAATCTTCATTCGAATCAAATAGATCTCCGGAGTTTCTAGATCCATCTTTTGAGATCAGTGTATAGGGTTGATCGGTAAATATCCAATTGTGATCCTGATCCCAATACAATTGTTGCGCCTGCAAGGTTACCGAATCACTTGTTACCAATACAACATCTCCTTGCAAATCTACCAGACCCGTTTGGGTATAACGCATAGCATAAGATGCAACAACGCTACTTTTTCCTCCCTCTTCGTCGTAAAAAATCAAGTCGATACCCTCCGGATATTCTTCATAGGGAAAACCCTCATTCGAAAAATCCTTGCGCAAAGGTGTTTTAAATCTAACGGTCACCTTACCCGAATCGGTATACTTCCCATTTATACCCGTACCTATAGAGGCCGGACCTTCAGGTTTGCGTTTCATGCGCTGTATGGCTTCGCCTTTTCCAGTACAGCCAATAAAGAACATAGTCACAACAAGAGTTGTGACTATGTTTTTAAAACTATATGTTATACTGCCTGGCATTAAATTTTTGGAACTTTGACCGTCATTCCAATCCAGCAGTTCAATTTTACAGATTTTCCAGCCATATCGGCATTAAAGATATCTGTTTTTGATGGTGCTTTACCTCTATAATTGGCAGCCAATCCGTTAGCGGTACCCGCCAACCTTGGATCTACTCGTCCTGCTCTGGCAACTACATCGGCAGCTAACCAGTAAGTTGCTCTTTTTTCAAATGTGGTGCTACCACAATTATTTGCACTTGACGCATACATCTGTCCTAATTTCAAGTAAGCTCTACCAAAAGAAGGATTGTCTTTTAAAGCTTTGTTGTAGTAAGATCTCGCTTGACCATAGCTACCCGCTTTTCTGTATCCTTCGGCTTTTTGATAGTTAAGCGCTGCACGCTTAGTTGGATCTTGTTCTAAGGCAAGGGCTTGCTCGAAGTATTCTTTCTCACAGGCATAATCTCCAGCCTCTCTACACAAGATCATCAAGTACTTTGCAGAATCTGCTGAAGGTTTCAAGGTATGTAACTGCTCTACCAATTGTTTAAACATTGGATCTGTTGTACACTCCTTGCTCAACATACGGCTAGCCGCTTTGTTGATCCAGTCAATGTCATTTTTATTTTCTTCAAATTGTTTTTGATATAATGGCACCAGGTTTTCACAATCTGCAAGTGTTCCTAAAGTACCATCTACAGAACCTGCAAAGATTCCGAAGGCTTTAAGATTTGTTTCGTAGGCCTTTTTGCGTCTACCCTCTTTACCAGTCAATTGCTGACCAGCTTCTTCTTTTTCGACTAGTTTTTGCAGTTTCCCATCTAAGATAGTACCTTCTTTACTCAGCTTTTCTTGTACCTCATCGTATAGGTCAAAAATTTCATCCAAAGGCTTGACACCTTGCTCAAATAAACTTACCGCCAATTTGAAGTAGGTGTAGATACTTTTTGAACTCTTGATAGAAGCTCTGTCTGTAGTCCATGCTTGATTAAAAACATCATATTGACTCTGAGTTGTTCCCAATTTATAATCGTACATATACTGCCCGATGTCTGCGGCATTTTCACCCTTAGGTGTTTTGGCAGGGAAAAACTTTTCTCTCATTTTCAAAAGATCAATAACCTCTTGGGCTTTGGCTTTTTGAGCATCACCAGTTGCCTTTTTCAAATCTGCCTTCAACATTTTTTCACCGTACTGGTAGATAGCTAAAGACGCGCTTGGACAGTCTTTTTTTAGGGTTTCGAAATACGGTCTGGCGACATCGTAGTTCTTTACTTTGGCTGCCTCCACAAAAAGAGATAGCGTTGTTCTACATTCTTCACTTACTTGTGCTTCAGTAGTATTAAAGAATACCCCAGCAAGCAACATGAACAATAATGCGGTCAATTTAGTTTTCATCATTCTAGGTTTTATGCTATTAATTAAATTTTGTCTTCTGAAACCAAATGTCGTTTAGAGAAAAACTCACATACACATTAAAAAAGGTTTCTTCGACTAGGTTGGCGTTTGTTGTGCCACGCTGTCCAAATTCAAATCCAAGGTTTGCATTACTTAGATAGCGTCCAGCGGGTAGTCCTAATCCAAAAGATATGCCAAACTCGTTAATCGCCTCATCTTCGATGACTATACCACTCTCTTCATAACGAAATCCAGCCCTGTAATTTACTCGCTGCCAGTAACTTGTTACCGAATTGTATTTTGGTACATAAAATCCACCCACACGTATCTGGGTAGCGTCTTCAAATACCACATTATCTAAAGTAAAGGTGCGATTGGTAAAGTTACTAGATTTTTGTTGGGTAACCTCACCACCCACAAACCATTTGTTTCGCGTTCCTATACCTAAGCCTAAGGTCAAAGAAGAAGGATACTCAAAGTCGGTATCTGGAACATTGATGTCTCTGGTATCCAAAGGTTGTATCAACCCGAGATTATTAAACAAGACCGAAGACACACTTCTCGTATTTTCGGAAGATATATCACTTGCTGGCACATATACGACAGATGAGTATAAGGTCATCTGTTCATTGAGCTTAGCCTGATACTGCGCTGCAATATCAAAAGTCAATCCGCTTAGGTCTGAACGATTTTTTTCTTGGGTTCCCAGCTCAACATCCTCTTGTGTTCTCAATGATTCATTTTGAATGTTACCAAAGTTGTAATTGACATTTACCCCAATATTTAAACCTTTAATAAGATTGTAACCTGCACCTACGAAAACGCGATTAATACCGCCACGTCCAGAAAAACGATTAAAAGAAAAATTGGTGCCGTTATCAATTCTATATCCCACAGAAGTGTAAGGTAAAAGACCAAAACTCACTCCGAGCTTTCGCGAAATCGGAAACCCTAACGCCAAATAATCAAAAGTAGTCACCGAAGTTTCATTTTGATTATTGCTGTCTTCTATAGTTCGTTCTGAGTGACTTCCTCCTACTGTGAAAGCGACAAAACGCAAATTACCAAGCGCAGCAGGGTTTGTAATATTGAGATGTAAACTATCTCCATACATACTCAAACCGGCCATAGATCTATTTTCTACTGTGCCCTTAAATTGCTGTGTACCTATCCCATAAAAAGAATAAGGAGAAGCAGTTGCTCCCTCTTGACCATAACTTACTATGGTCATCAACACTAGCACTGCTAAACATAAATTTTTAATCATTCGTCAATTTTAAAATGTAATTAAGTCCCTCCAGCAAAAAATTTGAGTGCGCAAAGATGCTATTTTTTAATCGTTTTGACAACACCTTAGCGTCTCCACCTGTTAAAACGACTATGAGAGGATCATATTTTTCTTTGTACTGTAAAATTATACCATCAATCTCTTGCACAAGCCCTCCAATCACCCCAGAATGAATCGAGCTCGCGGTCGTATCTCCTATCAGCGGAAAATCTTCGGTTACAGACAGTAAGGGCAATTTTGCAGTATGCTGATGTAATGCGGCGTACCGCAATCCCAGGCCAGGAGATATCCCTCCGCCGTAATAGTTGTTTTTAGCATCGATAAAATCATAAGTCACGCAGGTTCCTGCATCGATGATCAATCCATTTTTTTTTGGGTATGCTTTCGCGAAAGCGGCTACAAGTCCAAGTCGATCTACACCCAAAGTGTGCGGGGTTTGATACTTATTCTTAAAAGGCATGGAGGTTCGATGATCCAGCACTACGGTAGGAAAACGATTTTGAATGGCGCGCATTTGCACCTCAGTAAGATTGCCTACACTTGCGATAATAGCCTTGGTAATCGCGTACTTACTAATAAGAACAGACAAAGCGCTAGCCAAATCTTTTAAATCTACTACCTGTTTTTGCAGAAGTTGGTCTTCTTTAAAAACAGCAAGTTTTATTTTTGTATTTCCTGCGTCAACAACAAGTTGCATGTGGTCATAAATAAGGCTCCAAAAATACAAATTGCGAGATAGGCCGCTGTTAACGGAATGGTAAAAGAGTGAATTGAGTCAAATTTAAGGCAGTTTCAACAAAATATTGTGCTTATTAACAGTACGTAAACTTAGGGATGGAACGGTATATCATTTTTCACTAAGTTTGTTAACACAGGTTAAAAACTGACTGGTAACTACTGCGCTGATTGCTATACGATTGTAGGTTTTTATAAGACATTTGAGTCTATAACCCTAAAAACCCTCAATTATGAAAAAAGCAATTTTTGCGGTAGCTATGGCGTTTGCCATTTTTGCAGTTAGTGCAGCCACCAACAATGCCCCAAATGAAAGCTACATCGACAAGAACAAAGTTGAAGTCCCGCCAAACGGATAGAAAATCTCGTTTTATTTTTGGAGGTGTGATTGCTATTATCTTAGTAATCACACCTTTTTTATTTTATCTCTACAAATATGCCCCGGCCGATTCTGACGTATGGGAAACCTCTTTAATCACTATTAGAAGTGGAGGATTTACTACAGTCCAAGGCTTTATGCATCAATTAATCTCTAAGGCAACCTTTGTCTTGATTACCACGCTTTGGTTTATTACTTCTCGCGATTGGTGGAAATGGGCCATACTCGTTCCGCTTATTATGTTTTTATTTCAACTATCTGGAGTAGTAAATTATCAAATTGACTATATCGATAAATTTGATTTCTGGTATGCGCTTCCAGTAATTACTCCAGTGATCATCATTTTGATTTGGATAAGCCACGAACTCAATAAAGTGGTAGGAGATCTTGATTTAAAAGATGAGATTGAAGATGAGCTCGAGCGCTACAATCAACAATAATAGCCAAGTCTTGAGATATGGCTTATATCGTGTTGCGAGTGCATGGCCTTTTAAAAGAAGTGTTAAAGTTTTTAATTGTCTATACTACTTTTAGACTTTCAGTGTTATTATCGCTACAAATTGGTTAAATAAGGTCGGGAGTTACCAATATTTTGCTTCTTCTTAGTACTTTTATGACTTATTCAAAAATCCTACAAATACATACATTTTATGAAAAACATTTTTCTATGTGCCCTTGCACTTGGAGCATCAACACTTTTTGCACAAGGCCCAAGTATTGACGGTGCGCGCGCCGCCAATTTTTTAAACACTATAGATAATCAAGGATCAACATTTGGATCTTCTTCTCTTTTTCGCAACCCGAGCAATACTATTACCGGGTCAGTTCATCTTTTTGACGATTGGTCAAATAAGGGGATAGCCGTCATATCTAAAGATCAAAAAGTTGCCGTAAATAAACTAAATATCAATGTGCAACGCAATACGGTCGAGGCCAGAATAAACACTGATTCTATCTTTACATTCAATCTTGGAAAAATTGACAGGGTGATTATTCAAAACCGAACGTTTAAACAAGTGTATTTCCCTATTAAAGAGAGCAATCGCTTATTAGAAATCATTGGAAGCTCTGATGACTTTGTTATTTACAAGGATTACGAGATTGACATTAAAGAAGGAAACCCAAATCCAATGCGTGGGGCTCAAAAGGATCGTTTTATTATCAGAGATCAGTACTACGCTCAAATTGGGGATACCTTTAAGAAGTTTAAACTCAAAAAGAAAACCATCCTTAAAGCGGTAGGTGCAAAAGCAGATGAAGTAGAAGCATTTGCAAAAGAGAACAATTACAGTTTTAGAAAAGATGAAGATGTTGCTAGAATTTTGCAACATTACAACACGCTTTAATTCTAATTAACTTACGATAGTCTAATGGCTCTTTGCATGAAGAGCCATTTTTTTATGACTAATTTTAAGGTCAAAGTGGATAATTATCAACAGCCCTCACTAAAGTCATAGCAACTTCTTACATTTGAATACTAGACAAAGGCAAGTCCAATCTCTCCCAATACTGAGGTTGCTTTTGGGGCCAACATCCTGAAAAGACCTGCCTACAAGATCAATCTCGTGACCAATACTGAAGAAAACACTCAAAAAAGGCTTTTTTTATTAGATGCCTATGCACTTATTTTTAGAGGCTATTACGCCCTGATAAAAAACCCTAGAATCACAAGCTCTGGTATGGATGTTAGTGCCATAATGGGATTTACAAACAGCCTTTTTGACGTAATACGAAGAGAAAGACCTGATCACCTTGCTGTTGCTTTTGATAAGGGTGGTAGTAGTGCGCGTACAGAAGCCTTTGCTGATTATAAGGCCAATAGAGATGAAACTCCTGAAGCTATCCGCATCGCTGTACCTCATATAAAGGAAATCCTGAGCGCCATGCATATTCCCTGCATCGAAGAAGAAGGTGTAGAGGCTGATGATCTGATTGGCACTTTGGCCAAGCAGGCCGAAAAAGAAGATTTTAAGGTATACATGGTTACTCCTGATAAAGACTATGCCCAACTCGTTTCTGAAAATATCTTCATGTACAAACCAGCCAGAATGGGTAACGGGATTGAAATATGGGGAATACCAGAAGTTCAAAAACGCTTTGAGGTAGAACGTCCGGAACAAGTGATCGACTATTTAGGGATGATGGGAGATGCTTCTGACAATATCCCTGGACTGCCAGGTGTAGGTGATAAAACTGCCAAAAAATTTATCGCACAGTTTGGATCTATGGAAGGCCTGCTCGAAAACATTGACCAACTCAAGGGCAAGATGAAAGAGAAAGTGGCTGCCAATGCCGAGTTGGGGTTGCTCTCTAAACAATTGGCTACGATTATGCTTGATTGTGATGTGAGCTTTGATGCCAAAGATTATGAATTATCAGAGCCAGATATCGCAGCGGTAAGTAAAAAATTTGACGAGTTAGAATTTCGGCGCATGAAAGATCAGTTTGCCAAAATTTTCTCAAAGGAGGCAATAGAAACGACTACCACTCCAGTAGCTCAGAAAAGTAAATCTGCTCCAGCGGGGGCTGGTCAATTTTCTCTTTTTGGTGGTGACGGGACTACGACTTCTGATATTATGGAAGCTGCCTCTTCACGAAAGACAATTAATGACACCGCTCATTTTTATCAGACGGTGGCGCCCGGCATGGGCACCAAATTATTCATTGCAAATTTATTGCAACAATCTTCGGTTTGTTTTGATACAGAAACAACTGGCCTAGATCCATTAGAAGCCCAATTAGTAGGTATTGCCTTTTCCTGGGAAGCAGGCAAAGGATTTTATCTGCCTTTTCCCGAAGATCAAAAAGAAGCACAAGCACTTATCGAAGTGGTTCGACCTTTTTTTGAAGCCGATCACATAGAAAAGATTGGTCAAAATTTAAAATACGATATCAAAGTACTGGCCAAGTATAATATTGAGATAAAGGGCAAATTGTTTGACACCATGCTTGCCCACTATCTGATCAATCCTGATATGCGTCACAATATGGATGTGCTGGCAGAGACCTATCTCAATTACACCCCCCTATCTATTACAGAACTTATAGGTAAAAAAGGAAAAAACCAACGCTCTATGCGAGAGGTAGCCTTAGACAAACAAACCGAATATGCTGTAGAAGACGCCGATATTACCTTACAACTAAAAAATCATTTTGAAAAAGAACTCGATCAAGCAGGTACACGTAAACTTTTTGACGAGATAGAAATACCTCTAGTAAATGTGCTCGCTGCCATGGAACTAGAAGGCATCAACCTCAATGTCGATTTTCTCAAGCGTCTTTCTGATGATTTGGACAAGGATATTCAAGAATTATCTGAAGCCATTTTCGCGGAAGCGGGAGAAGAATTTAATATAGGTTCACCTAAGCAGTTAGGGATCATATCATTTGAAAAGCTAAAACTGCTACACAAACCCAAAAAAACCAAAACGGGACAATACTCTACCGCAGAAGATGTACTATCCTATCTGGCCAAAGATCACGCAATTATTAGAAACATACTGGAGTATCGCGGCCTAACCAAATTAAAATCGACCTATGTTGACGCCTTACCTACCCAGGTGGCTAGGGATCACAGGGTACATACCGATTATATGCAAACCGTAGCTGCCACGGGAAGATTAAGCTCAAACAATCCTAATT
>CAZJWI010000285.1:0-13833 GCA_964549485.1 uncultured Flavobacteriaceae bacterium | reverse complement strand
GAAGAAACAGTCTCGACCTTTGGGCTTTTGATCGCCTTTGTCAATTTGATGTTTTTGGCAGTATATTTACGACAAACACTGCAATAAATAAGATGTATGTTGAGCTTTACTTTTTCCCAAAAAGTAGATTCTTTATACTGGCCTTTATCGCAAATATGATTGGCCTCGTGACATTCTAATTTGATTTTCATGTGTTTGCTTTACTCTAAGTCTTTTTATTGCTATTCAAAACCACTGTTTTTCCATACAATTGGCCATGGCTGTTCGGGCCCGGTGAATGATTACCCAAAAATTAGACGGTGTAATATCAAATTCATTACATATAGCTTCTGTGTCAAAGTTATCTATGGTTTTCATTCTAAATATGCGCGCTTGTTTTTCTGGAAGCTTCCCCAGACACCCAAAAATAGCTTCGCCTAATTCTTCATTTTGAATGTTATCCTCGGCCGTTTTGTCAAAGGGATCTGCTACGCGTTCTTCCAACCAATCGCCTTCAGACTCCTCATCTTTGTAATTGATATGAACCTCGGCCTTTCCTTTTTTTGAATTGGACTTTCGGTAATGATCAATAATTTTTCGCTTTAATATGGCGATGAGCCAAGTGCGTTCTGAGGCTTCACCTTTAAAGTTTTTCATCGATTTTAAACCTGCCAAAAAGGTTTCAGAAATTAAATCCTGAGCCATTTCGCGGTCATTTACTCTTGCGATGGTATAATTGAATAGATAGTCTGAATATAGGTCAACCCATCGCGTTGGGTCTATTTTTTGTGATGGCATATGGCCTTTGTCGTCTGTTTATTCAAAAATAACAATTTTAAGAATAGTTTAACGCTCCAGCCTGTCTTTGAGTAACTTATTTCTGTCTTTTAAAAAGGAGACAAGATGTTTTCTAAGTACAAGCCAGTTAAATAATTTGCCTACCCCACCATAAGGGACGCTATAATGCAGTATATCTTCCATGACCACTTTTTGATTGACCTTAGTAAATATATGTTCGTGGTGGAAGTAGGAAAACTGCCCTTTGATTTGTGTGTCGCTAAAGTAGGTAGGGTAGCGGTATGCGGTAATTTTGCTTTGATGTGTGAGGTAAATTCCAAAATGCTTTCCCCTCCAGGTAACTGTTTGACCGTAGCCAATACCTCCCGTGGTTATACCGGCAATAGCCGTCTCCTTTGTTTTACAGGCGCTTTTTTGATGAAAATCTATAGATCGTGCCAAGTCAAAGACTTCTTCAATAGGAGCATTTATGGTAGTGTGTAGGCGTATAGTATGCATTGGGCCGTGGTGGTGTTTTGGATCTTATAGTCCGACAAAATGGATGAAGTTATGAATGGCTAACCAGGTAAAGACAACGGCAAAAAGCACAAAAAGGATGTTCATTCCGTACCCGCCAATGATAAAAAGCGGTTTTTTAGGGATGGTATACATCGGGTAGTATGCTATTTGCGTAGCCACTTTACCTACCCAATAAGCTGCAATAAGTGTAGTTATAGCTAGAGCAAGCGCAGTCTGATTTTGAAGTTGGGCAGGCATAAGAATAGCAATACATCCAAAACTAAAGTTGAGCCCTTGAATATAGCGTCCATAGGTTTTAGCAATTTCCTGATTGAGCGGTTTTAATTTTTTGACATCGGTATACCAGTCAAAAACGCGATGACGAATATAAGGGTAGATCAAGGCGGTAAATAGTTGACCTATTCCACCCAAAATGATAAGCCAGTGCGGGATGCTTGTTTTCATGTGTAGACAGATTGAGAATTGATATGTAAGAGAAAGCTGTAATATAGTGTCAAGGGTAGAATGGGTATAATCCAAAGCCAGGAGCTCATACTAAGCAGCGCAAAAAGCGCTAGCCCACCCATATATAATTGATAGCCCAAATGTTTGGGGTAGCGAATAAACAATACAATACCCGTACTTGCTTGAAATATCCCTAACATAAGTAGTGTGTTGAAAAACACCTGCTCGAATACTGAGTGAATAAGCATGCCAAGCCCCGTACTGACAGTAAGTACTATAAGAAAAGTGTTGCAAAGACGTAACAAAGTCATACTATGTATTTTTAAAGTTTCAGAAAAGAATGAAACATATTATTAAATTTTTTTAACTCATTAATTTAAAGATGGTTTTGGTAATCCAGTTCTCTTTTTGTGCTGTAATTTTTTCAAGCATATTATCTGCACGCGATACAAAGTCATATAGCTCTGCCGTTTTCGCTTTAAAATGCGCTGCCTGTTGGTGGTCTTCTGTATTAATAGCGCTCACTTCCTTTAATACACGGATGGTTGGTTTAATCTCGCGTTTGCTGCGCTCCTTAGCAATCTTGCGTGCCAGCTCATCGAGATTTCCCTCGGCGGCAAAATACTCTCTGCGCTCGCCAGGCTTATATTCTTTATAAACAATACCCCAATCTATCAAGGCCCTTAGGTTCATACTTGCATTTCCTCTTGAAATGTGAAGCTCATCCATAATATCTTCCATACTCAACACCTCAGAAGACACCATAAGCAAGGCATGAATCTGAGCCATTGTTTTATTGATACCCCATTGAGAGCCTAGAGATCCCCATGTCTGTATGAATTTATTTTTTGCTTCTACATATTCCATAATTCAAATATACTAAAAATTATTAAAGTTTCAATATCTATTGAAATCATTCTTGTATTTGATACTTTCTTTGACCAAAAGAGTGGGTGAGGGACCGCTTTCGCGAAAGCGTACTACTCAAAACCCGTAGCAAGTTTGCGGAAAACCCGTAGTTGTATATGCTTAGAATTGAATAGCTTTAACCTGTATTGCATTTTCCCCATTAATGAGTGCAATTTCCCCTAAACCCCTAAGTAATGAGATATACATACGTTATTATTGACGACAATCCCGCCTCGGCAAATGCGATTCATCTAGCCCTTGAATCGCATACCGATTTTCAATGTGTTGGCGTGGCAGCCAGTGAGCGGTCAGCATTGGATTTGATTTTAGAATTTAATCCAGCCTTGGTATTTTGGAATATGGAAATCGCAGCATCCAACTCCGATTTGGCGGCTTTTAGTATGATAAATGAAATCAATAAACTCGTAGAAAAAACACCAGAATACGTTCTAATTGCGAAGACCAAAGCTTACGCCATAGAAGGCATACGCCATCAGGTTTTGGATTATATTTTGGAAGAAGACTTAGGCAAGTATTCGGTACAACGCACGATTATGAGTTTTCGCAAAAGGCACAAAACGCTAAATCCTTCTACTTTGTGTCTAAAATCCTATGGTGATTATAAATTCTTAGATACAGATGAGGTACTCTTTTTAAAGGCCGACAATAATACAACAGATTTTATGTGCGCCGATGGCACAAAGATTAGTGCCTTTAAAAGTTTAAAATATTTTCAAGATACACTCCCAAATCATTTTGTACGCGTTCACAATAGTTATATTGTGAACAGCCAATATATTTCTCGTATTCATTTTGGTAAGTCACATTGCATGATGACACATTGCGATTATGCTGTGCCTTTTTCCAAATCCTATAGAGATCAGGTAGAAAGCATAAAGAATACACTTACTACGCAAAGCATGGTCATTGGCTAAGTCCAAAAAAGGGCAAAGTACCTATATTTGATAGCTATCTACAAGCAGCCGCTTATCATCTACCAAATACGGCTTGAAATGCCTGTATATAGCATCTTGTCTTAGTAATTTTACATCGTTTTAAAACAAGAACCGATAGGTTCGAAGATCTTCATCTCAAGGCCAAGCCCTTTGCAGTAATGCATAAATGCTTGACCTACTCATTCAACACTAAACTTAAACTCAATCATTGCGCATTTATATGCGTGATACTAATCCCTCAATCCTAAGATTCAATTATTATGAAAAATTTAAAAAACACCTTACTACTAATTGCATGTTCCATTTTTGTGATGTCTTGTGCCCCCGACAGCCTAGAAGAGACCATAGCTGAAGCACAATTGACTTTAGAAATGGAGCAGGATATAACACTCGAAGATGATGTCAATACCCTGGATCAGGAGCAACTAGCCAAGTCAGAAGACGAAGACGACATGCCAGGAAATCAATCATCTAAGAATTCTGAAGACGAAGACGACATGCCCGGAAATCAATCATCTAAAGATTCTGAAGACGAAGACGACATGCCTGGCACCCCATCACCTAAGGACTCTGAAGACGAAGATGATATGCCAGGACAAGGCGACACCAAAGATTCTGAAGACGAAGATGACATGCCCGGTGGCCCAAAAAACTAGAGAGAATAAACTTAGGTTTTTTATTTGCCAGAACTTTTTAGGTGCTCATTTGTGACCTAGAATATAAATAGTAAAAGAGGTATCTCATTTGGTTATTATACCGATGAGATATCTCTTTGTGTTTAGTATATTAGTGATCTATTAAAGTATCGCAAGCCTGCTCTGTACTATGTTTTTTATAAACAACACTTCCTTTAAAGCTGTCTTATATGTGCTGTTGTCATTGCTGTTCTTACAGTGTAATGAAAAGCCCAAGGCCGATACGCCTATTACAGAAAATCAAAAAGAAATACTTAAGAGTTTTGGAGCCGGCCCGGAGGCCAACCTTGACCGAGATAGCGAGATCGAGCTGCTCAAACAGGCCAAAAGTAAGCTGGATGATCAAAGCCGTAGTCTAGCCTCATTAGATTCTTATGCAGCAATTAGTTCTAGATTGTACAGCCTAAAAGCTTACGATGATTTTCTGCTCCTGACCAATGAGTTACAACAACAGGCGCAAAAAGCCAAAGACACCCTTATCTTAGCCAATACTTATTACGACAAAGCCAACTATTTTTACTTTGTCAAAAGGGCCATTGATAGTGCGTATTCTAACTATTATAACGCTCAGAAGCTATATTCTAAAACACCATCAAGAGCCAATGCAGGCAAAGCTTTGCTCTCTATGGCTATTATTCAAAAAAATGAACGCGACTACGTAGGTAGTGAAGAAAGTTCTATAAAAGCCATTCCCTATTTTGATCAAGATACCGATCAGCGCTTTTTGTCATCGGTGTATAATAATCTGGGGATCATCGCCAAAGAAATTGGGCAGTATGACCGTGCTATTGCATATCACAAAAAGGCCCTGGATTACAGAAAAGAGGTCAAAGATTACAAAATGCTTGAGGTGAGTTCATTGAGTAATATTGGTGTGGTGTATACCTATAAAAAGCAGTACGATCAAGCAATTTCATTTTACAAGATGGGTCTAGCCTACGATAGTTTGGTGCAAAAGCGCCCAAAAACCTATGCCCGATTATTGGATAATCTTGCCTATGCGCAATTTAAATCGGGCAGCAGTACCCAATTTCCTGAGGCCTTTTATCGGCCTTTACAAATTAGAAAGTCAGAAAATGACAGATTGGGTCAAATCACCAGTCATTTGCATTTGGCTGAGTTTTTTAAGCTAGAGAATAAACCTGATAGTTCGCTTTTTCATGCCAATCAGGCCTACATTTTGGCTCAAAGATCAAAGTATAATAAAGGCGTACTTCAGTCTTTGGCTTATCTTACCGAACTAGCTCCCAATGAGCAGGCTAGAGCTTTCGCGAAAAGGCATATTGCAATATCAGATAGTTTGTTACAGGTAGAGCGTAGCTATCAGGATCAATTTGCCCGTACGAGATACGAGACTGATACTTTAGAGAATGAAAAGGAGGCAGCCACCCAACGCATACGAATGCTTACGTTGGTGTTATTGGGTGCTCTGATCGCTATTTTGATTGGATATATCGTTATCCAGCAAAAAATCAATAGAACCAAAGTAAAGTTTCAGGACGAACAACAGCGTGCCAGTGACGAGATTACCAATTTGATGATGGGGCAGCACGCCAAATTAGAAGAAGGTAAGCAACTAGAAAAACATCGTATATCTGAAGAATTACACGATGGCGTATTGGCTCGATTGTTTGGGATACGTCTTAATTTAGACAGTCTTAACGCAAGTGATGACCAAGAAGCTGTTGCCACCAGAGCCAAATATCTTGAAGATTTAAAAGATTTAGGGAGAGAAATTAGAACGATCTCTCACGAGCTTAACGCCCAGACTTTTGACTCACAAATGCTTTATGTAGATGTGGTCGAAAAAATGATTGAAGAGCAGTGTGCAGGCTTGGCCTACACCTTTGAGGCCGACCCCGACATTGCCTGGAGTGAAGTGTCAAACGCAACCAAGGCGCATATGTATCGCATTATTCAAGAAGGGATTCAAAATGTCCACAAACACGCTGACGCCTCACAGGTAAGTATCCGTTTTAAGAAACAGAAGGAGGGTCAGATTGAACTCTCACTTAGCGATAATGGTAAGGGCATGGCAGTGCATTCTGCCAAAAAGGGAATAGGGTTAAAAAACATCGCTGCGCGAGTTGATAAAATAAATGGTTCTCTCCACTTAGACAGTACCTTAGGCGCAGGAACGCGCTTGAGCGTACATTTTAGTTAATAGATACCAATTATTTTGTCTATTTTTAAATGGGATTGAGGCATAATAGTTATTCGGAAATCCTTAGGTTACCATTATGAAAAAAGATTTACGCATTTTATTGGTTGATGATCACCCTATCATAATTGAAGGGTATAAAAATGCATTGGTTTCTCATTACAAGAAGGAATATGAGATAGAAACCGACGTCGCTCACAATTGTGACGACGCCATCTCTTTTATCAAGAGACGACAGGATACCACTTTTGATATAGGTTTAATAGACATTAATTTACCTCCATCTTCTGATGGCGCTTATAATTCTGGAGAAGATATTGCTCAGTTAATGAAAAAACATCACCCTCAGGCCAAGGTGATTATATTGACAATGCATGATGAAAGCAGTAGGCTGCACCATATCTTAGAACACGTCAATCCAGAAGGGTTTTTGATTAAAAGTGATCTCTCATCATCAGAGTTGGTGTTGGCCTTTGAACAAGTTTTACAGGGCAAAACATATTACAGTAGCGCGGTTAATGTACACTTGCGCAAAATGGTCCTTAATGACATAAGATTAGACAAAAAAAATCTCCAGATATTATACCATCTCTCCAGAGGGGTTCGTACCAAAAATCTTGGCGACCACGTCAATTTATCTTTAAGTGCGATCGAGAAGCGCAAAACCTATCTCAAAGAGGTTTTCGATATTAAATCTGCCGATGACGAGCAATTAATTGGTGAAGCACGAAAACGTGGTTTTATTTAATTCCCGCTATTGCGAAACCGTAACAGGCTACCTTTACTTACCTCCTCGTAAATTGTGATGGATAACCTATTGCTAACTAGACGCTTAAGGCAACCGTAAAATATGTACGGTTTTCCCGTAAAAAGAATGAGGGTTTCCCCTCAAACACTTCTAAGTATTCCTTTTACTTTTGAGGTATAACAACTAGACATTCATCTGGCAGTTATATTTAGGAGACTTTAAAGTCATCGATCACATAGTTTGCTTAGGGGTAAAATTATTCGATTGCATTTCCTTCCTAAATAAAAACAACGCTCTTCACTTAGTAGGTTTAAATTGCCAGGTGAATAAATTAATAGATCAGACAATAGTTGAAGCTATTGTAAATGGTTAGCATTTCCCCCTCTAGTTTGATGGCCTCTCTTTGGAGGCTATCAGGCTAAACTGAAATTAGTGGTTCGCCTGTTGCGATTACTGTACTTTCGTGTGCTTAATGGACTTATTTTGTTTGCGTAAAATCTTCCGATATTAACACGGTGTAACAGGCCCCACTACTTTTCAACCCTTCATTCACAAGCTCATCCTATAGATCATTTTTGTAAACCTTTCCATCTTTCATGACAAAGACTACATTTTCGGTGGTCGTAATATCTCGTGTAGGATCATCATTAACTGCAATAATGTCGGCCAGATATCCCTGATCCAAAACACCAAGACTATCTTCCATATCTAAAATTTTGGCATTGGTCACGGTTGCAGATTGAATGGCAAACATAGGAGACCATCCCGTATCTACCATATACCTAAACTCTTTGGCGTTTTCTCCGTGCGGAAAAACGCCTGCATCCGTACCAAAAGCGATAGCTACATTTTCTTCTTGAACCATTTTAAAGGTTTCCTTTAAAGCTGCATTGACCTCTCTAATTTTAGGAATGATAATCGCTGGGTAATACCCAGGTACATCAGCCTTCTCACCTACATAACGCCCTGCCGATAAGGTAGGTACGAGATAGGTGCCGTATTGTTTCATAAGATCTGCCGTTTCTTTGTCCATCATCGATCCGTGTTCTATAGTAGTTACTCCAGCTTTTATTGCTCGTTTCATACCTTCAATACCATGAGCATGAGCCGCTACATGCATGCCATACTCCTTAGCAGTTTGTACAATCTCATTAACTTCTTCTTGTTTAAATTGTGGGTTACTTCCATTTTTACTCACACTTAATACACCGCCGGTTGCCGTAATTTTAATACAGTCTGCACCATTTTTATAGCGTTGACGTACTGCTTTGCGCGCATCTTCTACGCTATTAATAACACCTTCTTTGGGGCCTGGGTCTGCCATAAGCGTTTTTTTATAACCATTGGTAGGGTCTGCATGACCTCCAGTAGTACCTATGGCTTTCTCGGCCGTATAGATACGTGGTCCGGTTACTGTGCCTGCATTGATCGCATTGCGCAGGGAGACATTTACACCGCTACCTCCCAAATCTCTCACAGTGGTAAAACCTGCCATGAGCGTGCGCTCTCCAATCTCTTGTGCGGTATAAGCAACATCGGCTTCATTTTTTGTAAAGGGCTCAATATAGCGTTTTGGCCCAGTTTCTCCCTCTATATGAACGTGCATATCAATAAAGCCTGGTAAAACGGTTTGATTTTTAAGATCTATTAGTGTTTCATCCTTTTTGGCAGCGGCATAGCCGTCTACCACTTTGGTAATGGTATTATTCTCGACATAGATCGTTTTTTTGTTGAGTACTTTACCGTTTTTGGTATCGACCATTTTACCACAGTGCAATAAGGTGGTTTGGGCCATAGCCGTTAGGCTCAGGCAAATTGCAAGAGCTAAAAAACAATACTGTTTCATGATATGGTGGTTTATTGGTTTACAAAATCGATCACCGTTTTTGTGATGAATTCGATTTGATCATCCTCCAGTTCGGTGTGCATGGGTAAAGATATAACATCTTTTACTAGGGCGTTTGTTACTGGGAAATCTGCCTCATTATATCGCTCATCTGCGTAGGCTTTTTGCAAATGCAATGGGATAGGATAATACACTCCGCAAGGAATATCATGGGCTTGCAAATGTTTGACTAAAGCATCGCGGTCGGTATCTATCAATCTAAGAGTGTACTGATGAAAAACATGGCAGTCACATTTGTCACAAATGATAGGAGTAATGATTTTTTCTTGGTTTGCAAAGGCAGCAGTATATTTTCTGGCTGCATCCTGACGCGCCTGATTGTAGGCATCTAGATGTGGTAATTTGGCACGTAAAACTCCAGCTTGAATTGAATCTAGCCTGCTGTTTACACCTACCACATCGTGGTGATAACGCACATACATACCGTGATTGACTATACCTCTTATGGTATGAGCCAAGGCGTCGTCATTGGTAAATATAGCACCGCCATCACCATAACAACCTAGATTTTTAGAGGGGAAAAAGGAGGTAGAGGCTACATGACCTATAGTACCTGCTTTTCGTTTTTTACCATCTTTTCCTGTATAAGTCGCCCCAATACCTTGGGCATTATCTTCGATTACATAAAGATCATGGGCCTGGGCTAATTCCATCAACGCATCCATATTGGCCACCTGTCCAAAAAGGTGAACAGGTACAATAGCCTTGGTCTTTGGAGTAATGGCTTTTTTGACAGCTTCAATATCAATATTAAAGTTTACAGGATCTACATCTACTAATACAGGAGTTAAATGCAATAAGGCAATAACTTCTACTGTGGCTGCAAAAGTAAAATCGGCAGTGATGACTTCATCTCCGGGTTGCAATCCTAGCCCCATCATAGCAATTTGTAAAGCATCGGTCCCATTGGCGCAAGGAATGACGTGTTTAACATCGAGATAGTCTTCCAATTCTTTTTGGAAGGCATGAACCTCTGGCCCATTGATAAATGCTGCCGAGTCTAATACGTTGGCAATTGTTTGATCTACGCGCTGTTTTATTCCGGCATATTGACCTTGAAGGTCAACCATTTGTATTTTCTTCATATGGGTGGTACTTACTGAAAATTGTCAGTATCTCTAGTTAATATTGCATCCTGAAACGGCTGTAATCACAGCATAAGATGAAAGGCAAAAGTACAAATTATGACAGGCATCAACAATCATATTAGGTAGAAAAGGGTATTTTTGTAAGGCTATGCGACTTATCTACAACTTCCTTATCACGCTTGTACAATGGATGTTGCCCATTAGCACGCTATTTGGCTCTAAAATGAAGGCATTTGTTCAGGGTCGTAAGGCAGTCTTTACCCACCTGGCAGAAAACGTAGACCAACAAAAAGCTGTTATTTGGTTTCATGCGGCCTCCCTCGGAGAATACGAACAAGGTCTACCAGTGATCAAAGCCATACATCAAATGTATCCCGCTCATCAGATGGTGCTGAGTTTTTTTTCGCCCTCAGGCTATGAGCACAAAAAGAATACAGCCTTTACAAGTATGCCTGGCTTGTCTAAGGGAGTAGTTTGTTATTTACCCCTTGATACCCGGGCTAATGCGATCAAATTTTTGGACGTGATAAATCCAGTCATGGTATTTTTTATCAAGTACGAATTTTGGCCCAATTATCTGCGCCAGCTCAAAAAACGCAAAATTCGGACCTTCTTGCTCTCTGGGGTGTTTAGACCACAGCAACCTTTTTTTAAATGGCATGGCAAATGGATGCGGAAGTCTTTGCGTAGTTTTGAACACTTTTTTTTGCAGGATGCCGCTTCTTTAAAACACTTACATAAACTTCATTTTCACAACGCTACCGTAAGTGGGGATACCCGTTTTGACAGAGTTGCTCAGCAAATAGAACAAGACAATACCCTGGCAATAGCCGAAGATTTTGTGCTTGAAAATCTCTGTGTGGTTTGTGGAAGTACATGGCCTGAAGATTTGGAGGTATTGGTACCTATTATTAATGCCGACAGGTCAAACACCAAGTGGGTCATTGCTCCACACGAGCTTAACCCTGACAAATTAGCCCAGCTTAGAAACCAGCTAGAGGTGCCTTATACTGCTTTTACAGATCATGACGATACAGCGCTGGCTGGGGCCAAGGTATTGCTCCTGGATACCATAGGATTATTAAGTCGTATGTATAGCTATGCGCATATCGCCTTTGTAGGTGGTGCAGTAGGTCAGAGTGGGTTACACAATATTTTAGAACCTGCTACCTTTGGAATTCCTATCCTTTGTGGGTCACATATCGAAAAATTCCCTGAGGCCCAACGATTGAGACAACTAGCTGGTTTGTATACCGTTGCCAATACCGAAGAGGCCAAGGTATTATTTGAAAAATTCTTTGAAGACAATGCGTTTAGAACTCAAACGGGTATGATAGCCGGACACTTTGTCAATGCAAATACTGGAGCGACGCAGGCGGTAGTATCTTATATAAAGCAATATCCACTTTAGAAATACTTGTGAACTCATTCTTGAAAAGTCTCAGCAAATTGGGGATAACTTGTGGGTTTTGACGCGATCAATACTGTTATTAATCAATAATTTTAGCGCTCTTAAAACAGCATCATTTTGGCCAAAAAGAAAGTAACCCCTTTAATGCAACAATACAACGGTATCAAGCAAAAATATCCTGATGCCATGCTCTTATTTAGGGTGGGAGATTTTTATGAAACCTTTGGTGAAGATGCTGTCAAAGCGGCACAAATTCTCAATATTACCTTAACCAATAGAAACAACGGAGGCGAACGTACAGAGCTGGCGGGATTTCCGCATCACTCGCTCAATACGTATTTGCCCAAACTTGTTAAGGCAGGGTGTAGAGTGGCCATATGTGATCAATTAGAAGACCCCAAACAAACCAAAAAGATTGTCAAAAGGGGAGTCACAGAGCTCGTGACCCCTGGTGTTGCCTTAAACGATGAGGTCTTGAGCGCTAGGTCCAACAATTTTTTGGGAGCAGTTTACCTAGGTAAAAAGACGCTGGGTGTGTCCTTTTTGGATGTTTCTACGGGTGAGTTTCTTACCGCTCAAGGGGATGAGGGCTATATTGACAAACTGCTTCAAAATTTTGCTCCTAGCGAGTTACTCATCTCCAAAAAGCAAAAAAACGCATTTAGCGCAAGCTTTGGAGACCAACATCATTGTTTTTACCTCGAAGATTGGGTGTTTCAATCAGATTATGCCTTTGAGTCGTTAAATAAACATTTTAATACCAAAACACTCAAAGGATTTGGGGTAGATCATCTCGATCAGGGGGTCATTGCTGCTGGAGCTATACTGCATTATTTAGGAGAGACGCAGCATCACAAACTCGCCCATATTTCAAAGTTATCACGCATAGCCGAAGACGCTTATGTCTGGATGGATCGGTTTACGATTAGAAATTTGGAGTTGTATCATTCTGCTTTCGCGAAAGCGATCACTTTAATAGACATCATAGACAAAACATGCTCTCCAATGGGGGCACGATTGCTCAAGCGCTGGCTGGCCTTACCGCTTAAAAATATCGAAAAGATCAACCAGCGGCATGAGGTAGTGGGCTATCTCCTTGATCAAGACATATTGTTTGAAAAATTGCGTCATCAAATAAAGCAGATAGGCGATGTGGAGCGGTTAATAAGTAAAGTAGCCACGGCCAAAGTTTCGCCTCGTGAGGTGGTACAACTCAAAAATTCGCTTGAAGCAATGATCCCGATCAAAGCACAAACATCTCAGGCGGGTAATAAAGCTTTGCAAGCGATAGGTATGGGTCTGGATGATCTCGAATTGTTGCGGACCAAAATCAAGCAAACGCTCAATGAAGATGCTCCGGTACAGGTAGCAAAAGGGAACACCATTGCCACGGGTTTTGATGCCGAACTAGATAACTTGCGTCAAATTGCTTATTCGGGTAAGGATTATTTGGATAAAATGCTGGCGCGCGAAACTGAGCGTACTGGGATCACAAGCTTAAAAATAGCGGCTAATAATGTGTTTGGGTACTATATAGAAGTGCGCAATACACACAAAGACAAAGTACCACCTGAGTGGATTAGAAAACAAACTCTTGTAAGCGCAGAGCGCTATATCACCGAAGAACTTAAAGAATACGAAGCAAAAATATTGGGCGCCGAAGAACGTATTCTGGCCATCGAGCAACAACTGTTCGCTGAGTTAGTAAGTTGGATGATGACCTTTATTGCCCCTGTACAAGCTAATGCAAGCTGTATTGCCGAGCTTGATGTACTGTGCTCTTTTGCCCAGCTTGCCAAAGAGAACAATTATACCCGTCCTGTGGTAGATAATTCTTATGAATTAAATATCACCCAAGGACGTCATCCTGTTATTGAAAAACAATTGCCACTAGGAGAGTCTTATATTGCCAATGATGTCTGTCTTGATCGAGACCAGCAGCAAATGATTATGATTACCGGACCTAATATGTCTGGTAAGTCTGCCATATTAAGGCAAACGGCGCTTATCGTTTTATTGGCTCAAATGGGAAGTTTTGTACCAGCCAAGGCTGCTCATATTGGACTGGTAGATAAGATCTTTACCCGCGTTGGAGCTAGTGATAATATATCAATGGGTGAATCTACTTTTATGGTAGAGATGAATGAGACCGCGAGTATACTCAACAACCTTTCTGACCGCAGTTTGGTCTTACTGGACGAAATAGGCAGAGGTACCAG
>CAZJWI010000284.1:0-4575 GCA_964549485.1 uncultured Flavobacteriaceae bacterium | reverse complement strand
AAAGAAGAACCTAAAGAAGAACCTGTAGAAGAAGCCGTTCCTGACCCAACACCAGATGCATCTACGACCAATGCTCTAGATGCCTTGATAAATGGTCCCAAAAATGATGGTGTACAACAAGAAGGCCAGGGAGAAGGTGGTGGTCCCGGAGATCAGGGCGATCCCAACGGTGATCCTAATGCTTCGAGCTATTACGGTACAGGTACCGGCCTAGATGGTGATGGGAATTATCAATTAGGAGGACGCAAAGCTTTGGGAAAACCCAAGCGCGTACAAGATTGTAATGAAGCAGGAACTGTGGTCGTAAGCATAGAAGTAGATCGCACAGGCAAAGTAATAAAGGCAACTCCGGGTGTAAGAGGCACGACCAATAACTCAAGATGCTTATTAGAGCCTGCAAAAGCTGCGGCTTTGGCTACTAAGTTTAACGCAGATGCAAAGGCTCCTTCCAAACAAATCGGTAAAATTGTATATCGATTTAGCCTTTCTGATTAAAACAGTCTTAAATTTCTTTCTGTAAGCATACGTAGAGCTAATTTCCTCAAAAGCAGTCTTCAAGCTATTTTAAATACTGTAAAAGCTGTGGTGTATATTGAATCTTTATAGTTCAACTCAAAAATAAAATGGCCATGAATTTGAAAAAGATGTGCACTCTTGGCTGTGCTCTGGTTTTAATTGGGGTACTGTGTTATACTCAATTAGATAAGGCTGATGTAAGTATCAAACCCTCTACGTTCTCACCCAAGAAGGATAAACTTCCTAATGACTATATGTTTATGCAACGGGCTTATCCTACGGGTCAAATCAAATCTGGAGCTTATGCTGTAGCGGCCCGATGGAAGGAGGAGCAAAATAGGCAACATCGCAATTCGGAGGCGGTTTGGGAATTTGCAGGTCCTTTAAATACTGGAGGTCGTATTACCGATTTGGAAGTAAGCACTGACCCTGATCATGCTATTTATGTTGGGGCTGCCTCTGGAGGTGTTTTTAAATCAGAAGATGCCGGAGCCACTTGGACACCAATTTTTGACGAGCAACCCATGCTATCTATAGGCGATATTGCCCTAGCTCCAAGCGATCAGGACATACTCTACGTAGGTACTGGAGAGGTTAATGCAGGAGGGGGTTCTTTAGCCTATGATGGAGACGGTGTGTATCGAAGTAGTGATGGTGGACTTACATGGGAATCCAAGGGTCTTACCGAGGTTGGGAGCATCGGGAAAGTTTTGATAGATCATGATAATCCTGATATCGTTTACGTAGGTGCCATGGGACCGCTCTTTAGAAATGATTCCAATAGAGGTGTTTATAAGAGTACTGATGGAGGAGAAAGCTGGACACAGTCTTTATTTATATCTAATAAAACGGGTATCATCGATATGGCTATAGATCCAACAAATGCCCAGATTGTTTATGCAGTGGCTTGGGAACGCGAGCGTACCCCAGAAAATAGAAGTTATGGCGGCCCAACCTCTGGTATCTACAAGTCAATAGATGGGGGTGCTACTTGGAACGAATTGACAAATGGACTACCTACAGCAGGAAATTTAAAGGGGCGCATTAGTATTGATATAGCCATCTCTAATCCCGAGGTGTTGTATGCTTCTTATGCAGACGCTTCAGGAAATATACAAGGGATGTATAAGACAATTGATGCTGGGGCCACTTGGGTTAGTATATCTTCTGCTGGATTAACCAATGTAGGATTTCATTGGTGGTTTGGGGGCTTATTTGTCAATCCAGAAAATGAGAATGAAGTTTATCACGTCGGTTTTGATATGGCTAACACCACAGACGGGGGTGCGAGCTGGCAACCTACTTTTACCAATGTACACGTAGATCAACACGCCTTAGCATTTCATCCAGATGATGCTAGTGTGGTTTACCTCGGCAATGATGGCGGATTGTACACTAGTCAGAATGCTGGAGCAACTAGTATTAAAGATCTCACTCTACCCATTACACAGTTTTATCGATTTTATGCCGACCCTTCTAATCCAGATCGATTGTTGGGAGGTACTCAGGATAACAATACCATCTTGACTACTACAGCTGGACTTTCTGATTGGAACCCGATTTTTGGTGGAGATGGTTTTCAGCCTTTGGTAGACAAGGACAATAGTAATATTGTTTATGCGCTTTCACAAAGAGGAAATTTGGGCAAGTCTATTAATGGTGGAGCCAGTTTTTCTAGTGCGCTTAGCGGGGTAAATCCAAGCGATCGTAACAATTGGGATACTCCAATTGCCTTTGATCCTCAAGATAATTCTATAATGTATTACGGCACCAATAGACTGTACAGATCTACAGATCAAGCTGCCATCTGGACAGCCATCAGTCCAGATTTAACAAGCGGGCCAAGTTCTGGCAATCTTACCTTTGGTACCTTGACTAGTATTGACATTTCTCCTCTAGACAGCAGTGTGATCTATATGGGTACAGATGACGGTAATGTGTGGTCTTCTACAGACGGGGGCAGTAGTTATACCAATATTAGCGCCGGGCTCCCAGATCGTTGGGTTACACGTGTTCAGGCATCACCTAATGCTCCTGATGAGGTCTTTGTGACCTTGTCAGGCTATCGTTTTGGTGAAGATGACGGTCACGTACTTATGAGTACCGATCAAGGAGCTAGCTGGATAGATGTATCTGGAAATATTCCTGATATTCCGGTTAATGATATAGAGATTGACGAATATGACAATTTGTATATTGCTACAGATATTGGGGTTCTGGCCTCTTCCGATATGGGAGTGAGCTGGCAGCCTTTTGGACAAAATATGCCTTCGGTAGTCGTGACAGATTTGCACATCGATAGCAATACGCAAACCTTATATGCCGCTACTTATGGTCGTTCTAGTTATAAGACAGATCTAAGCAGCAATCCGTTATCGGTTAATGATTTTAGTCAATCTATGGTAGAGATGCATCTGTATCCTAACCCTGCTACTACCGAGTTTACCATCAGTCTGGCACAAAACAGCAACCAACAGGCCACAGTGTCCATTTTTAATCAATTGGGACAGTTACAGCAGCAATTTGAAATGAACACATTACAACAAGTTATATCCCTAGATGGCTATACCAGCGGGATGTATATTGTACAACTTCAAATGGGTAGTCATACGCTTTCGCGAAAGCTTTTAAAGAAATAAGTTATTACATATCAACAAACACTTACTTGGTTATTTGAGCAATTACCCATGTACCAGCGACAAGGGGCAAAGGCTTATAAGGTCAATCTTGACAATATAAAACTGCTCATGGAATATCTGGGACATCCAGAAAAGCAATTTAAAAGCGTCCATGTTGCGGGAACAAACGGCAAAGGTTCGACCAGTCATATGCTTGCCTCGGTACTGCAAGAGGCGGGTTATACAATAGGATTATATACCTCGCCCCACCTCAAAGATTTTAGGGAGCGTATTCGAATTAATGGCGATCTCGCCTCCAAGCAGTTTGTGATGGGCTTTGTTAAAAAGCACAAGTCCTTTTTTGAAGAGCATCAATTATCATTTTTTGAAATGACAGTAGGAATGGCTTTTAGCTATTTTGCTCAAAAAAAGGTAGATCTCGCTATAGTAGAAGTAGGGTTGGGAGGACGTCTGGACGCTACCAATGTGTTGGTGCCAGAGCTGTCTATCATCACCAATATTGGTTTAGATCACACCGAGTTCTTAGGCAACACTCTAGCCGCTATCGCTACCGAAAAGGCAGGCATTATTAAACCAGAGGTGCCCGTGGTTATTGGTGAATATCATCCAGAAACGGCCACTGTTTTTGAAACGCTTTCGCGAAAGCAAAATGCCCCACTACACAAAGCCTACAACTTTGACCTAATGCCTATGAACTCCGATCTCAAAGGCGAGTACCAGCAATTGAACAAACGTACGGTACAAGTGGCTATTTCGGTATTACAGGGTCTGGGGTATGCCGTAGGAATACAACATATTGCCATGGGGTTAAATAAAGTGATAACAAATACGGGCCTTCAGGGACGATGGCAGATTATTCAAAAGCAACCTCTGGTCATTGCCGACACCGCGCATAATAAAGAAGGATTACAGCTCGTAATGGATCAGATTGCCAAAACCGCGTTTACTGACTTACACCTTGTTTTTGGCGTTGTCAAAGAAAAAAATCTCAATACTATCCTAGCTGTATTACCCACATACGCCACCTATTACTTTTGTGCTCCAAATGTACCCAGAGCAATGGATGCTGATCATTTGATGCAGCAAGCAAATTCTTATCATTTAAAAGGAGATACCTACCCTTCGGTCAAAGAAGGGCTAATTGCCGCCCAAAAAGCTGCAAGTGAAACAGATATGATTTTTGTAGGAGGCAGTACTTTTGTAGTAGCAGAAATAATTTAATTTTTTCTTTAAAACTATTTTGCAGAGTATATAAATGTCCTATATTTGCACCCGCTAACACAAAGAACAGCAGTTCTCAAGTTAGGGCGCTTAGCTCAGTTGGTTCAGAGCACTTGGTTTACACCCAAGGGGTCAGGGGTTCGAATCCCTTAGCGCCCACATCAAGCAGCATCCCGATAAACCTTAGGTTTGTCGGGAT
>CAZJWI010000283.1:0-8211 GCA_964549485.1 uncultured Flavobacteriaceae bacterium | reverse complement strand
ACCAGCCTCATTAGAAAAGGCTCCTCTCCGTATTCCCAAAACGATTAAAGCACCTAATACACCGCCTAACAAGGGTTCGCCTTTATATTGCGTAGCGCTAAAGGCTTCTGTAAAAATCATCTTAAAATACCGTGGCACCATCTCGATATGACTCCCTAGGATCACTAAGACAGCAAGGAAGTATAAGGCCACCATAAAGGGAACGAGCTTGGCCGTTGTTTGACCAATGCGGTGAATCCCCCCCAAAATGACTATCGCCGTTATGATAACCAGAATTAACCCTATACCCAAACTGGTGTAAAAGTTCACTTCTACCCCATTGGGAATCAATACAATATCATTGATAGCCTGAGTGAGTTGATTGACATTAAAAACGGGTAAGGCCCCTACAAGTCCTGCCACACTAAAAAATGCTGCCAAGGGTTTCCAACGTTTCCCTAAACCTTCTACTATAAAATACATCGGCCCTCCTTGTACCTGACCAGCGCTATCTTTACCTCTGTACATAATGGCCAGTGATCCAGTAAAGAATTTGGTTGCCATACCCACCACTGCCGAAATCCACATCCAAAATATTGCTCCAGGACCTCCTACAGCTATGGCTACAGCTACTCCAGCAATATTTCCCATTCCAACGGTGGCGCTAAGGGCCGTGGTTAAGGCTTGGAAGTGACTGATATCACCAGGGTCATCAGGATCATCGTATTTCCCTCTTAATACTTGCAGGGCATGTCCCAAATATCGAAAGGGTAAAAATCTAGAATAGAGTAACAAAAATAGTCCTCCTCCGATCAAAAGTATGAGTAAGGGCCATCCCCACACCGCATTGGCAAAAGTGGCAATTGCTTCACCTAAGAAAGAAGGGGTATTTTGAGTAAAACTAGCATCACAACTCAATATTATCATATCGTTTTTGGATCAATCAGATTAGGGCTATAAGTGACAGCCTCTTTGGGTTCAAGAATCACTTTCAATTCAATGACAGATCCGAAGTAACAAAAAATAAATTTAACCTATATTGCGAGACCTAAAACTTCTTCCTACTCCCACGCCATTTTGAAAGCATATAGAGCATTTAGCGTTTCACTTCGTCACGGCATTACTTTGGGACTGCTATGGATCAACCTTAGTGTGATAGCACAAACTGATAATACCTATTTTATCCTCCCCGAACTGCAACTGGGCAAGACGATGCCGGCCAATCAGTTTTTTCCAGATACCAACTTACAAAAGTCATTTTTCTTATCCCTAGCAAACGATAATACCAACAGAGATCAACAATGGCTGTCAAGACTAAATAGACCCTGGACAGGATTGAGTATTGGGTTTACCGATTTTGGGAATACACAAGCCTTAGGAATGGCCATCACGCTGATGCCCTTTGCAGAGTTTGATCTGTTTCCAAGCAAAACCCGGCTCAAATTACACTTAGGCCTTGGGGCTTCGAGATTTACTACCAAATTCAATCAAATTTCCAACCGTTTTAATCGCGGGATAAGCACAGATTATAGCTGGTCATTTAGGTCTTTTTTAATCTATGACATTTTAGCCAATCATCCTGGCAGTCTGCGTTTGGGAGCTGGTTTTTTTCATCAATCAAATGGACATACCAAACTGCCCAATCAAGGCTTAAACTCATTTTTACTGAGCATTTCATCAAAAATAACCCCTTATCCAGAGCGCCAACCCTTATCTAAGACCACCTATACACCCCTGCAAAAGTCACGACAGTATTATCTGGGATTACGCTTCGGGATAGGACAACACGTATTGACCTATGACGATTTTTTATTAGAAGATATAGAAGATTATAACCAGCCCAAAGAGGTTTATGCTATGGCTCTATCTGGTGGAGTCATCATCAATCGCTTTTTAAAATTGGGAGGAGGTATTCACTACCGTTTTTATGAGCATTATTACGATTATATCCTTCGTAACAACACCCAACCCTATGCTGAGGCTCCGGTGGTAAATGCCTCTAATATTGGTATATTCTTTGGCGGAGAGCTCTTATTGAGTCACGTAGGTCTAGAATTTCAAATGGGTATAAATTTTTACAAACCTTTCTATGAGGTTGACTGGTTGCTCAATGAAGAAGAGCTCAATTGGTATTACGAATTGAAAAAACACATACCTACCAGAATGGGATTAAAACTCTATGCCTTAAATACCAACACCAACCCAAAACACAATATATTTATAGGGGCTCATATCAATGCCAATTTAGGACAAGCCGATTTTACAGAAGTAACCATCGGTTATGTAAGAAGGTTCAATCTTCAAGAGTTCTCATTGAGGTAAGCCCTTACATTTTTATCAATTCTGGCTTCAATATTATCTACGTCCGCTTTCGCGAAAGCTTCTCCTGTAATATTTTCATATAGTTCGATATAACGTTCGGAAACGCTTTGAATATAGGCGTCGCTCATATGAGGTACCTTTTGCCCTTCTAATCCCTGAAAATCATGCTCGATAAGCCATTGGCGCACAAATTCTTTAGACAGTTGTTTTTGAGGTTCGCCATTTTGTTGACGTTCCTTATAGCCATCGGCATAGAAATAGCGGGAAGAATCTGGGGTATGAATCTCATCAATAAGTACTATAGTACCATCTGTAGTTTTTCCAAATTCATATTTGGTATCCACCAAAATAAGACCGCGTTCTTTGGCGATTTGTGTCCCGCGCTCAAACAATTGCCTCGTATACGCTTCCAAGACTAAGTAATCCTCTTCAGAAACAATGCCTCTGGCAAGTATGTCTTCTCTAGAAATGTCTTCATCGTGATCACCCATCTCTGCCTTGGTGGCTGGTGTGATTATAGGTTGTGGGAAGGCATCATTCTCTCTCATTCCTTCAGGCATTGCCACTCCGCAAAGTTGACGCTTTCCTGCCTTGTATTCACGAGCGGCATGACCACTCATATATCCACGAATCACCATCTCTACTTTAAATGGATCACAGCGATGACCTATAGCTACATTTGGATCTGGTGTGGCAATAAGCCAATTGGGAACAATATCTTCGGTATCTCGCATCATCTTGGTAGCGATCTGATTGAGAATTTGTCCTTTAAACGGAATTCCCTTTGGCATCACCACATCAAATGCGCTCAAACGATCTGTGGCTACCATCAACAAACGATCATCTTCCAGGGTGTATACCTCACGTACTTTGCCTTTGTATAAATTCTTTTGTCCTGGAAAATTAAAATTGGTATCAATTATGGTATTCATCGGTTTGTTGAGCTTGATTATTGATCGCAAATGTAACAAGGAAAATACACACTTTCATCTTTAGAGAACCTAAAAATGTATATGTAAACTGGCTTAGATAGACTCCAAATGGCAAAGGATAGCAATACTTCTTATTATTAGCCCTTTTGGTGTGGTGCTTTTGTTTGTGGTGTTAATTTTTTGAGGCCCTCTTTTGTGAGGTATTTGGTATACATCCCCCCTTTGATGGCATTGACATCAAATTCGATGATAAAGGCTTTGTCGTCAATGCGCTCAATTAATCTGTAGGTTCTTCTAATATCGATGCGATTAATCACGGTATGGATGATTTCTTTTTCGGCTTGTGGCCCGCGTTTGCCAAACCCACCAGAACCTTTGTAGAGCGTTGTTCCTGTACCTATTTGAGACACTAAGGCCTTATTAATCGATTCGTGTTCTGGTGAGACTATCATGAGTCCAACATAATCCTCAAAGCCTTCGATCATTAAATCGATCACCTTGGCCGTTACAATAAAGGTGAGTATAGAATACATAGCTATTTCTACAGAAAGTAAAACGGCAGTAATCGTAAATAGAATCCCATTAAAGAACAATATGATCTTACCAATACTAATTCCAAGACGTTCATTTAAGAAGATGCCTAATATTTCGGAACCATCCAATACAGCACCATTTTTAATAGTAAGACCAATACCCGCTCCCAAAAACAACCCTCCAAAAATAGCGATGAGTAATTTGTCATCGGTGATGGCAATAAAGTTTTCGAAGTGGATCATTACCGCTAGTGCAATAATAGACAGTACCGATTTGATAAATATACGCCGAGACAATTTGTACCAGGCAATGATCAAAAATGGAATACTTACGATTAAGAGCAATACCGAAATATCAACTGCAAATAATTCACTGAGTAAGATGGCAATTCCGGTCACCCCACCATCGAGGAAATGATTAGGAAGCAAAAACATTTTTAAGCCGATACTCGCTAGTAATATCCCTAAACCGATTTGGAGTATCTCAGAAAGTAATCGCCTCATGGGTAATCGTGTTTTAGTTAAATTATATCATTGACCTCAGGCTATGATTTATACTTATACGAATATCGCCTTAGTAGTCGTATTACTCACTGGTGGTCAGGGCTTGCTGAGCGCTTTTATAACTTTGTAATAGCTGTTCTTCTTTAATTACAATATCGGTCATAGATATGGTCAAAAACATCAACATCCTTCGGGCCGATTCTTGGCTCATATTAAAATCCATATTGATCACACCGGTTAATAGAATATTTGAAAAGTTCTCGTAGGCTCGCTGTTGCGTATATACGTTATTTAAGGCTTGGAGCTGATCCAATTCAATATTGTTAATCAATCCCGTTTGAGTACCTGTTTCAAAAGCACTATTGGAAAGCGTCAGTGTGTTAACCCCTCTAAAAAAAGTAGGTTTAAATTGAGAAAGTTGTTGCTGTTGCAGGTAATATCTTGCCGTGTCGCGTAGCATCTTATGATAGTCTATCACCCTAGAGACACGGGCTTGATTGTTCTGTATCTCTGATGAGATAGTGGCCAGCAATTGATTAGCCTGTTGTTGTTCTTTGTTACTTTCTGACCAGCTTGATACAATAAAGCCCAAAAAAACACCGATCATAACGGTAATGATTTGTATGATTAAATCACCTATTTTATTTTTCATTCAACTAGCTATTATTTTTTAATTACAGGATTACTCTTCTAAAGTACCAACTCCTAAAGAATTGAACAACTCCAGTGAGCTGTACTTATACATAGTAAACTTTCAAAATTAAGTAAGCCCAAGCATTGGGTTATAATCTGTTAACTCGGCTGCTAATTTCTGTTTTCTATGGCCTTATAAGCTGCGATCATTTTTTTAACCAGCGGATGACGTACAACATCCTTATCGTCCAGATAAATCATGCCTACGCCTTTTACATCTTTTAAAATCAATAAAGCTTCTTTGAGCCCAGAGGTAACACGACGTGGGAGATCAATCTGACCAGGGTCACCAGTAATCATAAATTTGGCATTACGTCCCATTCGGGTCAGAAACATCTTCATTTGTGCGTGGGTGGTGTTTTGGGCTTCATCCAATATCACAAAGGCATTATCTAAGGTACGTCCTCGCATAAAGGCCATAGGTGCAATTTGTATAACACCCTTTTCAATAAAGGTGTTGAGTTTTTCGGCAGGGATCATATCGCGCAAGGCATCGTAGAGCGGCTGCATATAGGGATCTAATTTTTCTTTCAAATCACCAGGAAGAAAGCCTAGATTCTCTCCTGCCTCAACCGCAGGGCGTGTTAATATGATTCGTTTTACCTGCTTTTCTTTGAGCGCCTGAACGGCCAAGGCTACCCCTACATAGGTTTTCCCTGTACCGGCAGGACCGATGGCAAACACCAAATCATTTTTGCCCGCTAGCTCGACTAATTTGCGTTGATTGGCGGTTTGTGGTTTGATCAACTTCCCACTTACCCCATGAACAATGGTATCTCCACTAGCGGCAGAAGTTTCGTATTCGTCTTTGGTGAGACTGGTCAAAACTCTTTCTATTGCGTTTTCGTCTAATTTGTTATACTTCCCAAAGTGATCGGTTAACATCGTAAAACGACGATCAAATTCTTCTAAGAGTTCTTCATCTCCATAGGCTTTTATCTTATTGCCTCTTGCTACAATTTTGAGTTTAGGAAAATAGCGTTTTAATAATTCAATGTTGGCATTACGTTGACCAAAGAATTCTCTTGGGTTGATTTCTGAAAGTTCAATAATTAATTCGTTCAAAAGGCAATTGGTTTTATGTAAGGTACTTCAGTAATTTATTTTAGCTTTGTGCCAGTGTGTTGTACTATATGTAAAGAATAGATCATCCACAGAGACACTAACAAATTACGCAAATAATAAAGGTGCCCAACATATTAAGGTACTTGGGTTATAAAAATTAATCAACAATTCGACTAGCGACCATTTGGCGCAAGCCAATGATAGCTGCAGCTTATGGCAATCATTACTCTAACTACCGATTTTGGCGAAAAAGATCCATTTGCGGGAGCCGTAAAAGGAGCGATTTACAGTGAGCTAGATTCGGTTAGAATTGTGGATATCTCGCATTCGGTTTCGCCATTTCACATTACTGAGGCTGCCTATATTATTCAAAACGCATACAAAAATTTTCCCCAAGGGAGCATACATATCGTAGGCATTGACAGTGAGCTCACCCCAGAGACCAATCACATAGCCGTCAAATTAGACGAACACTATTTTATTTGCGCAAACAACGGGATCATATCCTTAATTACTAAAGATATTGTGCCTACTGAGATGGTTCAAATTAACATCCACAATCGCATCACCACCAACTTTACGGTACTAGATGTCTTTGTAAAGGCGGCATGTCATATTGCGCGAGGAGGCACCCTCGGAGTGATTGGTAAACCCCTCACCGAAATTAAAACACTTACAGGGATACAACCTGTTGTTAATAAATCACAAAAACAGATCATCGGCAATGTGCTCTATATTGACAATTACGGCAATGTAGTGAGTAATATAACACGTAAGCTTTTTGAAGAGGTGGGTAAAGGTCGCGCCTATCGCATTGAAGCCAGAGGCACCGAACTCACCAAAATTTATAATACCTATAGTGAAGCCATCAAATTTGGGATTGAAAAAAGCCGTCGAGAAGAGGAAGGGAAAAAACTTGCTGTATTTAACTCGGGAGATTATATCGAACTCGCTATTTATAAAAGTAATCCAAGCACGGTAGGCAGTGCCTCCAGTCTTTTGGGGCTTACTATCAGAGATGCGATTACCATCAACTTTGAAAACTAGAAACTAGTCTTCCATAAACTCCTTGAGTTTGCGCTGCTCCCAAGCGTCAAAAGATCTAAATACCCTAAAGGTGATCAAGCCGTGTACCAGTACTGCCAGGGCCCAAGGGATAAAACCCAACATATTATACCAAACCGACTTATTTTTAAAACAGATAAAGCAAATTCGAAAATTATTTATTGCCCCTACAAGAACAACGGTCATAACGAGTATAAAAATAAATAGATGCAGGTAAAAGGCTTTGAGCTTTTTGACCTGATCTTTGGCACGTTCTAATTTGAATTGTTCTTCTGTCATTTCCGATCAATTTAAAATGAATCGTCATCCATTAATTCTCGAATTTTACGTTCTTCCCAAGACTTATTAAAGATAGGGCTCCATCCAAAGGCTTCGGTGGCATGACCAATGATACCAAACCCCCATCCTACAATCGGGAAAATAGCCCAAGGAAAGGAAGTAGAAATGTAGTTGAGCCAGATAAAGACAAAAAACATAATACAGTAAATGGCAAAGTGTACATAGAAACCTTTGATTTTTTCTACTTTGGCCTTGGCAATACTGTATTTCTTATCGGCTATGTAAGTGGCTCGTGCTTCTCGCATAGGTTGTTGCTGGGTTAGCATGGGTATGCCCACTCTAAAAAATTGCTGATCTTGTTCTATTTTGACCTGACGATCGGTAAGCAAAAAATAACGCTGTTTGATATTTTGCAGTCCTACTCCACTACTCTTTTTGAGCACCTTTTTAGGCTGAATATTATTTTCTATCACTAACTGCCCCTGCTGTTCTATGATCTTTATTTTGAGCTTTTTGGAAGGTGTAACCATATTGTGCTTTACCGCATTTTCTAATAATAACTGTAGTGATAATGGTACTACTTTCAATTCAGAATTTGTTATTTGCTCCGGAATATCTACAATAATACTATCCTCAAAACGCATTTTTATCAAGTTCATATATGTACGTGCAAAAGAGAGTTCTTCATCTACAGGAACTAATTCTTTATTCTTTTGTTCAAGTACATAACGATATACTTTAGAGAGCGAAGTGGTAAACTTCTGTGCTTGTCTTGGGTTTTCTTCGATAAGACTCGCCAATACATTTAGGCTATTAAATAAAAAATGCGGATCTAATTG
>CAZJWI010000282.1:0-9334 GCA_964549485.1 uncultured Flavobacteriaceae bacterium | reverse complement strand
AGACATGGTAGCGGTATTAGAAGCGCATCTTGAGGTTGGTCTTGTAGGTTGTAAACGAGAATTTATAGTCGAAGGAAACCCCGGTCAACAAATTCAAAAATGGATAGCCAATTACGGTAATTTGCAACGGCAGTTTGAGACCGATGTGCCTGTGACTATGATCACCTCAGCGCTTTTTTCTCGATTGGATTTTTTTAGTTCTCCGCTCAACAAAATTGGAGAACCTCCTACAACAATGTTTAGGAAGTCCATTTTGGGTGAGGTAGGTTATTTTCAGGAAGATCTCAAACAAATATTGGATTATGTCTTTTATTACAGAGTGCTCAAAAAACATACGATAGCCATTATCAACAAGCCTTTGGTCAAATTTAGAATACATCCCCAACAGGCTACTAATGTTAATAGACAGCAAAAAATTACAGATTACGCGCGTTATGATCGTATCTTGTATGACGAATTTTATGCGCTATTGCATCGGCAAACACAGGATCGCCTACGTACCAAATTTCATATTTTTTACAAAGGCCTTTTTCGCTTAAAGCGAAAAATTAACAAATGGAACAAATGACTGTACACATTGTCATCGTAACCTATAACGGTATGACTTGGCTACCCAAATGCCTAAGCTCAATACCTGAGGGCATGCCCACTATAGTAGTTGACAATGCTTCTACAGATGCCACTTGTTCTTTTATTGAGAAAGAGTATCCTTCTGTACACTTGCTAGCTCAAAAAGAGAATCTCGGGTTTGGTCGAGGAAACAATCTAGGTATCAAAAAGGCCTTAGAAGCGCAAACCGACGCTGTATTTTTGCTCAATCAGGACGCCTACCTTCAAGAAGATAGCATCTCGGAGGTAATCAAGGCACATCAAGCAAATCCAGATTACGGGGTGTTGAGCCCTGTGCATTTTAATGGCACCCACACACTTTTTGATCGCAAATTTGCCAATTATATGCGATACGATCGCAATAAACACTTTGTAACCGATGCCTATCTAGGCCAGTTGAAACCCATTTACGAAGTGCCATTTGTCAATGCAGCAGCTTGGTTTATACCTAGAGCGACATTAGAAAAAATTGGAGGATTTGATCCTATCTTTTCGCACTATGGCGAAGACGATAACTACCTGCAGCGCGTTCAATATCACGGTCTAAAAGTAGGCGTAGTCACCCAAAGCACGATTTGCCACGATCGCGAAGATAGACCAGATACAAAGCCAGATGCCTACACCGATTCCTATTATGATCAATTGGCGCGCAAATGGAAAATTTGGTACGCAAATATTAATGACGACAAGGCTCTTGAAAAATTGGATAGCCTACAACGCAAACGCAAAAAGCAAAGTGTTAAGGGGGGTATGAAAGGTGACCTCAAACGCTTTTTAAAAATTAAGAAGGAGGTGAGTTTGCTCAAAAAAACTCGGGAGGAGATTGTAAACAGTCGCAGAATAAACAAAGAGATTGGCAAGCATTATTTATGATGAGCCCACCGTTAATTTCTATTATTATACCCTTATACAATAGAGCGGCACTCATTGTGGAGACGTTAGCATCTATTTGTGCACAAAGTTATTCGCACTGGGAATGTATCATCGTAGACGACGGCTCTACAGATGCTTCTTTGGAGGTCGTCCAGACCTTTATTGATAGTCTAGAAGCTTCGACCTGTTCACAAGATCAATTTAAGGTTTTCTCCAGGCCAGAAGTCTTAGACAAAGGTGCAGATGCCTGCCGCAATTACGGTTTTTTAAAGAGTAGTGGTAGCTGGGTTAACTGGTTTGATAGCGATGATCTTATGTTGCCACATCACCTTGAGACAAAAGTGGCACAGCTACAAGACCAACCTACCATTGATGCAGTATTTTGTTATAATCAAAGCTTTAGGGTGAGCGAGGGTAGGCGTGAGTTGGGGGTAGTCAATAGCTTTCAAAAACAAAATTTACTGCGCGATCTCATTTTGAGAAAACAATTTGTACAAACCGGTTGCGCTTTGTGGTCTAGTGACTATATCAATACACAATTTGACAGCGAGGCCATCTTTGATGAGAGTTTATCTCAATCTCAAGATTATGATTTTTATGCGCGTATTTTGGAGCGTAAGCCCACTATGGTGATCATTCCTGAGCCACTCTTTTTATTTAGGCGTGGCAATAGTTCTATCTCGACTCATTTTACGACCAATTCTGAAATACACTTAGCTTCTTTTTTAAGAGCGCGCGTCAAAATAATTGAGCGCTATCAGGGTGATGTTGAGATTCAAAGAGGGGTGCTTAACGCAATTCTAGGCAGTTGGCATCTACAGCTCCACCAGCAGTCCAAATCGGCCTTCAAGTCCTATGTGAGTTGTTTGGATAACTGCAAGAAGTGGATCAGTCCCGCTTTCGCGAAAGCGCTTACAAAAAAAATACAATGGGCCATAGGTTTAAGAATGCTTGGTAGAGGGGCGCATCGTTTTAGGCATAAATTTCGCCTTTAAGTCTCGGGGTCTAAAAGAACCTCTCGATATCGGGCTCTGATCGTCTCTTCGCTATAGGCTTCTGTATAACGCTGTCTTAATTGGTTGGACCAAAACACAACCTCCTTTTGTGATAAAGTGCTTAGATGTTTTATCTGCTTGGCCAAAGACTCATGGGTACCCTCATAAAAATAAGGGTAGTCGGGTAGTCTTGATTCCATCGCTCCTACGCGAGCACTAATGAGCATCCTACCACTAGCCATAGCTTCTATACCTGTGTAAGGTCCTGCTTCTATTCGAGAGGCAATGATTAGACAGTCATTTGCCCCATGTGCCTGATGGATCTTGTCAAAGGCAACTGGCCCATGAAAATGAATATTAGAACTGCCAGCGGCAGCTGCCTTGAGTTTGCCCTCTTGCTCACCATCTCCGTAGATATGTAGGCTAAGTGCTGTATCATCTACCGCAAGAAAAGCCTTGATGATTTGAAGATTTCGTTTTAAAGGTGACAATCGCCCTATACTGTAAAAACGAGTAATTTTTTGGTCAAGGGCAGGAAGTTGTAAAAACCGCTCTTGATCATAAGCGTTCTGATCAATCAGATGATGATCTGCCTGAGGCAGGTACTGGGCTACTTTGTCTTTGTTTTTTTGTGAGTGATGTATAAAACAGCCTACTTTAGATAGCCATACAGCATTAGAAGGGCTAAGCTGAGTATCCAAAATCTGACCTGTTGTTCTAAATAGTATAGGAATATCGTAGCTGGCAGCCACCTCTATGGCGTGCTGCATAAAAGGTGCGGTGAGCTGTGCACACAGTACAAGCCGATCACAGGAGGAAATAGCGGTCTCAATCAATTTTTTTCGGGCAGCGTCCAAATGGGCCAACTTGCGTGAGAGACTATTGTCGAGCCGGTGATGATTGGGTACAGACATGGGTTTGAGCACACTTGTCACTTGACTACATAGTCGCAATAGTCTTGAAGATCGATATAACTCTCGATCTACCGAGGTATAGCTAAGGTTGTTATCAAAATAAAATACAGTTGTATCGTCATAGTAGCGTCCCAGAGATATTACTCTAACCTGATGCTGCTCGCTTATAATATGCGCCATAAAGCCCACATCTAGATTGACCCCGCCATAGCGGTTTACTGGAGAAAGTAATAAATAGTTAAGTCTAGCCATTGGTCGTATAGACAAATGTACTTTTTCTAAGGCAAGAATCACATTTTTTTATTCCTATCAAGATAATCTCGGTGTAGATGTTATATTTGAATGATCAACCCTTTATGTATGCTAATTGACCTCATTGTAGGCGCCCGTCCCAACTTTATGAAGATTGCTCCGGTAATTGCTGCCATTAGAAAGGAGCAAGAGGCGGGTACACCTATAGATTTTAGATTGATACATACAGGGCAACATTATGACACGGCAATGAGCGGTAGCTTTTTTGAGCAATTGGACATCCCCGCACCTGATGTCAATTTTGATGCTGGCGGAGGTAGTCAGGCCCAGCAAACTGCAGCAATAATGATAGGTTATGAGACTTATCTCACTACACAGAAACCAGATTTAACCGTGGTGGTAGGCGATGTCACTTCGACAATGGCTTGTACCATAGTAGCCAAAAAGGCTGGTATCAAAGTAGCTCATATTGAGGCAGGCATACGCTCCAATGACCTTTTGATGCCCGAAGAGATCAATCGTATGGTTACCGATAGCATCACCGATTACTTTTTTACTACCACCCCAGAGGCAGGAGCCATCTTAGAAAAGCAAGGTGTATCACAAGACAAGATCTTTTTTGTAGGCAATGTGATGATAGATACCTTAAAAAAGCAGTTACCTTACCTTACCCCACCTACTTTTTGGGAAGAGAAGGAACTTCAAAAGGCATCATATGTTGTACTAACGCTACACCGCCCTTCTAATGTCGATGATCTCACCCATTTAAAAGCCTTACTTAACAGTATTGCAAGTAGTGTTAGAGATAAAAAAGTGGTTTGGCCAGTCCATCCCCGAGTAGCGTCACGTATCCAACAAATTGTCAAAGAACAATCCTTAGACAAAAGTTTTATTCTGGTACCTCCTATGGATTATCGATCCTTTAATTATTTGGTCAAACACGCTTTTGCCGTACTTACCGACTCTGGAGGTATCACCGAAGAAACGACTGTGATGGGTATCCCTTGTATGACCCTACGCGATTCGACCGAAAGACCTGAAACGGTCACTTTAGGTACAAATGTCTTATTAGGATCTCAACCGGAGGCCATACCCCCTGCTATGCAACAACTCTTTGATGAGCAGTGGAAACAGGGGAGCATTCCTGCCTTATGGGATGGGGCGGCGGCTAGCAGAATTGTAAATGTGATTAAATCATTATACGACCTCTAATGGAAACGCAGCAGCCTACTTCGCTCAACATTTTGGTTGCCGTAGAGTCTATCGATGTCAATGATAGCAGCGGGACCAAGGGTAGGGTAGCGCTTATTCAAAATCTTATTGCCCTGGGCTATCAGCTCACCGTATTGCACTACACCCAAAAACCTATGGAGATTGAGGGCGCAGATTGTGTGGCCATTCCAGAAAACAGGAGGTCTTGGTATTTTCTCATGAGCCGTCTTCAGCGGTATATTTATCGCTGGTTTGGCTACAATATTAGTGAAAGACAAGAACGCCGCAATGGGTTTTCCTACACATGGATTAATGATGCAAACGCTTTCGCGAAAGCGCTTACAGCCTACCAACCCGATCAATTTGACATCTTATTTACCTTTGGAAAAGGCAGGAGTTTTAGACCTCACGCCGGTGTGTTGAAACGACCTGAGTGGCACGACAAGTGGTATGCTTATGTGCATGACCCTTACCCACAGCACTTGTACCCAAGACCCTATAATTTCGTAGAAAACGGGTATAAACAAAAGCGTTATTTTTTTAGAGAAATGACAGAAAAGGCCAAACATATGGTCTTCCCAAGCCAATTGCTTAAAGAGTGGATGCAAAGTTATTTTGTAGCCGTTACCGATAAGTCATTGATTATTCCACATCAAATAGCCGAGTTAACCCAGCCTGGCACTGAGGCTATCCAAGAGCTCGACCCAACTGTTTTTACCCTCTTACACGCGGGTAATCTTTTGGATTTGAGAGACCCCGAGGTAGTGGTAAGTGCCTATCAACAATTTTTGGCAGCCCATCCAGAGGCAACTAAGGATAGCCAATTACTGTTTGTAGGCAAACCCTCAACTTTTGATGCCTATTTGAAAGCACAACAACGCATTACACCAAGTCTCAAATTAAGTGATGGATATGTCGCTTTTGAGAAAGTGTACCGCATGCAACAACAAGCACAGGTCAATATTATACTAGAGGCCCAATCGGAGATTAGTCCGTTTTTACCAGGCAAGTTTGCGCATTGTGTAGCAGCCAATGCTCCTATTTTACTAATAGGCCCATATTATAGCGAATGTAAACGCCTTTTGGGGCCAGAGTATCCCTACAGTTTTGAGTTTTCGGAAGTAGCTCAAATGGTAGAAGCTATCAAAAGGCTGTATCTTGACTGGAAGAAGGGGAATCCTGTTGGTCTATCACGTCCAGATCTGGCGGCTTATATGAGTTCTGGGTATGTAAAGACGACCTTAGAAAATAGTTTGACAAACGCCTAATTTATGCTAACCCTAGTCATACCCAATAGAAATCGAGATCTCGCCACCGTAGAGCGAACCTTAGGGTCAATAGCCCCCCAACTTGATGCGCAATTGCGATTGGTAGTTATTGACTACGGTAGTGATAAAGCCTATCAGCAACAATTGCTTAGTCTATGTGAGCAATGGTCTAAAATAGAAGTGATACTATGTATGACTCAAGGCCAATTATGGCAAAAAACCAGAGCGATAAATATTGTTTTAAACCAGTGCCAGACTCCCTTTTTTATGGTGGCCGATATGGATATGCTATTTCATCCTGAGTTTAAGCAAAAGATTATGCCTCATTGCCAGCAGAGACAAGCTACTTATTTTCAAGTAGGCATTTTATCTGAAGCCGAAAGTGAGACCCTAAAAGCCTTTGATCAATATCGTATAAAGTTTAAAACAGATCATTTGGCCACCGGGATGACACTAGCTCCTACAGCCCTTTTACATGAGATTGGGGGCTACGATGAGTTTTACCACGGCTGGGGTTCTGAAGATACCGATCTTCACGTCAGGCTGCTCAATAATGGAATTAGGCTGCACTTTTATAAAGAGCAAATACTATTGCTACATCAGTGGCATCCTAAAACATATCGCTCCAAAGACAGTACAGCTCCTTTCCACTCCTATTTGGAGCGTATCAATCAACAGTATTTGCTATATACCACCCAGCTAAAACGCAAAAAAGCCAACACTCAGGACTCCTGGGGCCAAATGCCAGTAGCGGCCTCTTATGAGTTGTTAAATGATCCAAACATCGAGATACATTGCTACAATGTGCAAGAACAGTTATCGGCCTTGTGGTTTCAACTCAAGGAAGGACTCACTACAGGGGTTGTTTGTATAAAAATTGAACGACACCCAGAGATGCACACCCCCAAGACAAAGCTAAAAAAAGCGCTACAAAAAAAGACGCCCTTATTTGTTGCTATGGAGCAGGCCAATAATCAATTTTTAGAGTGTATCATAAGCCACCTACGCAATGCGCCTTATAACTATCGTTTTGATAGATCAAGACAACTTATTGAGTGTGAGATATTTTTAGATCCTAGCTTATGAAAATTCTCTTAGTAGGCATGAATTCGATACACCTAAGACGGTGGTCAGACCAATTAAAAGATAGCGGGCACGAGCTATTTTGGTTTGATATCTTAGACCAAGGCCCATCGCCATCGCTTTCCTATATGAGCCAGTTTACAGGGTGGAAAAAAGGGTTTTTAAAAAAACGGGGACGCAGTTTTCTCAAAAAGCGATTTCCAAGCTTATTTCAAAAATTATCCATGCGTTTTGACGTAGCTGTTGCCGATGCTTTTAAGCAGGCTTTAGAACAAATACAACCCGATGTAGTTCATAGTTTTGCCCTTTATATCGCTTGTGGCCCAATTCTCAAAGTTATGCAGCAGCGGCCCAATTTGCCTTGGGTATATTCGTCCTGGGGGAGTGATTTATTCTATTATCAGGATTTTCCCAACTATCTCACCGAAATAAAAGCCGTGCTACCACGGATAAATTTTTTGTTTACCGATTGTCATCGCGATGCTCAAATAGCCAAGGATTATGGGTTTCAAGGCGTCCATCTTGGGGTTTTTCCAGGTGGTGGAGGATTTGACCTAACTCAAATAGAACACGCTAAGATAGACTTGGCATTAAGAAAGGTCATTTTGGTTAAAGGCAATGAGAATAGATCAGGCAGAGCACTTGCCGTACTGCACGCTTTAGAAGGATTGAGTGATATTTTACAGGACTATACCATCATCGTTTTTGGAGCCGAAAATGAACAGGTTTTGCGGTATGCTTCTCAAAACAAAACCAATATCCCTGCTATACAAGTTCTGGGACTAATTTCGCATCAAGAGCTGCTACGGCTTATGGGGCAAAGTTTTATCTACGTTGGCAATAGTACTTCTGATGGCATGCCCAATACCATGCTGGAGGCTATTTGTGCCGGAGCATTTCCTATTCAATCCAATCCTGGTGGTGCCACCGCAGAGCTTATAAACCCTCAAACTAATGGGGCGCTCATTACGCATCCTGAAGATATAGCACATATACAAACTGTGATTAAAAAGGTGCTTACCCATTCTTCGTTTGTCAAAAAAGCAGTAGCTTACAATACCCTTCACCTGGTACCCAAATTGGAACGGGAATTTGTAAAAAAACAGGTGTGGGCAGCCTATCAAAAAATAGCGGTCAATGATTAAAGTGTGTACCATAGGAGCCATGCGTTATACGCCTTTTGGAGGGTTTCACGAGATGGACCTACCTTATCTCAAGGCTAAGGGTATAGCGATGACGACAAAGGTTAAAGAGGCTGATGTGTTGGTGTCCCAAAATAGAAAACACCTTAAAAGGCATTTTCTCAAACGCAGAAATAAAAAAAAATACCTTATCTGGACTTTGGAGCCTCGTTTTGATACCTATCCTAATAGGATCCGTAAAGAGCTCTTTGGACTGGTACGATGCCATATTATGAATATTTATACCGGCGATGTTTTTGTGAGCCCTTTGTCATTTCACGCAGGTTTGATTACAAAAAATCTCTCGCCTTTATCAGACGATTTTAAGCTATCCAATCGACAATTAGTAGGTCTTATGTCTTATTACAAAGGTCTGCAAACAGAGGCTGTGATCTTTGATGGAAAAGATGTAGATCTAATCAAAAAACGCACAGCCATTGGTTTATATGGTCATAAAATGGGAAAGATGGACATATTTGGTAAGGGTTGGCCTGCTGGGGTATCAAAAGAAGATAGTAGGGATGGAGATTGGGTAGGTCGAAAGGGCAATATCCTAGATGGGTATCACTTTAACCTCGCTTTTGAAAATACTGCCGCTCCACGATATACCACCGAGAAGATTTGGGATAGTATCGCGGCTTACTGTTTGCCCGTATACTTTGGAGCAGGTACCCAAATTTACAAGCTCTTTCCTAAAGATAGTTTTATCGATTATTCGGACTTGTCTGGGCCGGAAGCCTTGTTTGAACTAATAGCAAATATGTCTGAATCAGAATACATAGAGCGTATGAATGCTTGTATTGGGGTGTATAACAAGATAAGCGCAGGTGGTGACACCTATGCCAAGCAACAAAGGGCTTTGGCTCTTGACGCTATTGCCGATAGACTACACCAGATGATGGGAAAAGCTCCTGTATCAGAAATTGTTCAAAAAACCCAGGGGTGAT
>CAZJWI010000281.1:0-2782 GCA_964549485.1 uncultured Flavobacteriaceae bacterium | reverse complement strand
TTGTCTTGCTTCTTCGTCGTTTATTATTAAGACGTCAACCATCGAAATAGTCTCGGTTAATTCTTCTAAAGCAATATCCATCCAGAAATTCATAGTGTCCAGAATAACCAATTTAGGTTTTTCGGTCATTTGCTGTATTACGCTCAATTGGACGCTAGGCTGAAGATTTCCTAACATGACAATTGCTGCATCGCGATAATCTTCAGGTACTTTGGGAGCAAAATGCTCTAGGGTATTCAGCTCTGTGACCAAAGTGTCTCTGGTGTTCATGTCGTTGTGGTATTTACCACTCCCAAAGAAGGTCTTTCCACCTTTGACAATTTCCAAACCTTCTACATTGATGTTGCGTTGAGTCAACAAATCGATATACGCCTCAGGAAAATCTTCACCTACTATAGAGACGATAGCAGGATCAACATCTTTAAATTGAGCTGCAGATAGACCAATATAGGTAGCGGCACCTCCTAAAATTTTGTCGGTTTTTCCAAAAGGAGTTTCTATGGCGTCAAAGGCACAAGTACCAACAATAACAAGTTTGCTCATTCAGTAATTTTTTGCAAATATACGCTTTTGTAAATGCTTTATGCTATCTAAAAAATTGAGCAACAACCCAAATTGCACGTCCATAGGCTTCATCTTTTCGTATATGTGTGTAAGTGGCAACAGTACTAAAAGAGTTCTATAAAAATCACATAATGAGCGAGTTGATCGCTCAGGGAATTGGTGATTTTTATTTTAGTGACTACCTTTAGGTACATTTTACGCAAACAAAATGAGACATACAATTACACAAATCGGGTTGATTCTTTGGTCTTGCGCTCTTTTTGCACAGGTCGGGATTGGAACCACAGATCCCAGTGCCCAGCTTGATGTGGCGGGTACCAACACGGGTATTCCTACCTTAGCTCTAAGTACTCAAACAGCACCAGTAGGAACCCAGATGGGTCAGCTTGCAATTATCGGCGATAAGTTATATCACTTTGATGCTATCCGTAGCAAATGGCTTAGTGTAGAAAGTAGTAGTATCGCTTTTGGCTTAGAAGGCAATGTAGATAATGAGGCATTAGAATTTAGTGGAGATGTCGAAATTACAGGACCCAAAATGCCTTATGACGGTACCATAGTATATATTAGTATTCAGTCTTCTGGTGGGCAATCGGATAAGGGGTTCCAAATTGTTAAAAATGGTGTGGATGTTCCAGACAACCCTAATAGTACCATAGATGGATTTATCAATCTCGAATCAGGCAGTTATATCAATACCAACTACAACCTCGATTTTAATGCAGGTGATTATTTCGAAATTGATGCAGCTGCAGCAGGAGGCAGCGTCAATAACGTTTCTTTTGTCATGTGGGTAAAATGGCGTCAATAGGTATTACTTTCGACCAAAATCGGCTGGGATTTCTCCCCAGGCTTTGGTCTCCCATTTGGCAATAACAGTGGTATAGGTATTATTTTTAAGCCAGACCTCTGCGCGTCTTATAAGGTCATAGACCGGCTTGTTTTTTGCATTCTCTTTTAGTTTAGTATTGCAGGTTTTCTTTTTTACCCAGCCTATAGCAATTCTAGAATCGGAATAAATAATGCGATCACTACCTATTTTTTTTAAGTAAGCCAAGCCGTGTACTAAGGCCAAAAACTCACCTATGTTATTAGTACCCTGTTTAAAGGGTCCTTGATGAAATAATTGTTTTTTGGTCTGGGTGTCTACTCCGCGATACTCCATTATACCAGGATTACCAGAACTGGCCGCATCCACAGAAATCGAATAGAGGTTGGGCTCGCCATAGGTCGCCTTTTCTGCAGGAGTAAGTGTTTTCTTTTTTTTGGAAGTTCCTTTTACATCAGCATAATCCTTGTTATAGGCTGCTTTTGCCTGAGCAAAGGTGGGAAAGGATTTGTATTGTGCACCGGCATAGCCATCAATCATAGCTTTACAATCCTTCCAGCTTAGATAGATTCCCGGCTTCTTACCCTGCCATACTACATAGAATTTTTCCTTCTTTTTACTCATCTTAGGCTTGTCATGGCTGTTTTACAACTGAGAGGCCAGATAATCTGCAATCACGGCTGGAAAATGTTCATATTCTAATTGATGCACTTTTGCCGCTATGCTTTCTGGTGAATCTGCGGGGGTTACCACTGTTTTTTCTTGAAAGATAATGTCGCCCTTATCGTATTCAGGGGTAACTTTATGTATGGTGATACCTGTGTAAGTGGTTTGTTCTGGATGCGCTTTCGCGAAAGCAGATACAGCCTCATGTACATATTTACCATACATCCCTTTGCCGCCAAACTGAGGTAACAGCGCGGGATGAATGTTGATGATATTATCTGGAAAGTGATGAATGATCTTTTTAGGAAATAGCCAAAGAAAACCCGCTAGCACAATCAGATCTGGACGTGTGGCTTTTAAAAGATGTAAGACATCGTCTGTGTCGTACAAGGCCATACGGTTAAAACTAAATGCCGATACCTCTAACGATTTGGCACGTTCTAAAACTTTGGCATTCTTGTTGTTACTGAGCACTTGCACAACTCGGGCATCCGTACGATCCCTAAAATACTCAATAATGCGCTGGGCATTGCTGCCGTTTCCCGAGGCAAAAATCACAATACGTTTCATTTGTAATAGCTGTTGTGCTGTGCAAAACAATGAATTAATATTAACATTTTGAAGGAATTTTAGGCTTTACTTCACAGAGAATTCCGTAAATTACCTTCACATTTTTAAGTCGCTAGGTTGTTAAGCCGGAAAGTTTGTTATTTTTGCGACTTA
>CAZJWI010000280.1:0-12147 GCA_964549485.1 uncultured Flavobacteriaceae bacterium | reverse complement strand
AAGCAATATTGATATCGCGTTGAGAGTTTTCAATAACCTTTGCAGCCTCAGCAACTTTGATGGTGGGTGCAAGATGCGTTCCGGCGGTAATGACACTGGCATAAAGCGCATCAATTTTCTTACCAATCTCTGGAGTGCTTCCCGAGGTGACTTTTAAAATTTTCTCAACCGTATGCTGTTTGTCTCCAGGATTAATGCGCTCAGGAGAATAGCCCGCATAAAAATCTTTATTAAAGGTAAGTCCACTTACTCTTTCCAATACAGGAATACACTCTTCTTCGGTTACTCCGGGATATACCGTACTCTCATAAATCACAATATCTCCTTTAGACAACACCTTTCCTACGGTCTCGCTACTCTTGTAAAGAGGAGTAAGTACAGGTCTATTGTTTTTATCAACAGGCGTTGGTACAGTCACTATATAATAATTACAGCTGGCAATATCATTGAGATCTGATGAGCAATAGAGCCCTAGGTCATCTGAAGGTGAAGGCTTGAGTACTGCCTGTAGTGTGGCATCATCAACCTCTAAGGTACTATCGCTACCACCGTTTAATTCATCGATGCGGTCCTGATTAATATCAAAACCAACGACGTCATATTGGGTTGCGAAGAGTCGTGCTAATGGCAGCCCGACATAGCCTAATCCAATTATTGCAATTTTATCTTTATTCATCGGTAAGGGTGTGTTTTGAGTATTTTGAGTGTACTAAAAATTGGGAACTATGAGCGATCAACCTCTAAATTTTTCCAATACCAAGATACGGCTTCTTTTAAACCTGCCCCTAGGTCATATTGGGGCGCGTATCCTAAAAGTTGCTTTGCTTTATCTATAGAGGCTAACGAATGTGGCACATCGCCTTGTCGCTCACTCCCATAAACAATTTCTACATCGGCAATTTGAGGGTCAAACTGAGCAAGCGCACTGCGCAAGTTGGTCGTTAGGGTTGTTAAATTGGTGCGATCACCATAAGCCACATTATATACGGTATTTAAGGCTTGCTCATTATCGGTTAACATCGCCAGCATATTGGCTTGAATGACATTATCAATATAAGTGAAATCACGCGAAAAACTACCATCTCCATTGATTACAGGAGATTCGTGTTTCATAAACTGCATCACAAATTTGGGGATGACTGCCGCATAGGCCCCATTAGGGTCTTGCTTTCTCCCAAATACATTAAAGTATCGCAGTCCAATACAATCGATCCCATACGTCTTGTGAAAAACATCGGCGTAAAGCTCATTGACATATTTGGTTACCGCATAAGGAGAGAGGGGTTTCCCAATACGATCTTCTAGTTTAGGTAAGCTTTCAGAATCTCCGTAGGTGCTTGAACTTGCTGCGTATACAAATCGATGTACTCCTTCTTCCTTTGCGGCGATAAGCATATTAAGAAAGCCAGACACGTTTACCTCATTAGAACGTGCCGGATCATTAATTGATCTAGGCACACTTCCCAAAGCAGCCTGATGCAAAATATGGGTAATACCCTTCACCGCTTTTGAACAATCTTCAGGATTTCTAATATCACCTTCGATTAATTCAAAGCGTTCGTGGGGCAGTAAATGGGCTATATTTTTTCGGTGACCTGTGGCAAAGTTATCAAGACACCGTACGCTGGCCCCATTTTCGATTAAAAATTCGCACAAATTAGCACCAATGAAACCGGCTCCGCCAGTAACCAGAACGTGTAAATTAGGTAATTGCGATTGTATTTTTTCAGACATCATAAAACTTGCTCCGATAATTGGCGCAAATATAGGGTTTCTCCCAAGTTTTTTCCTATTGCTAGCCCTATAATCTGTTTGGTTTAACGCAGTACCCAATGGCTTAGTCATCAATTAATTAACAGTTGTTGCGAATCGCTTCAATACAAAATTACACTACTTTGTCTGCAAAGCATTATTCTCCAATGCCGCATCTTTGTCGTTCTATGCGACAGCCCTTAATTTTTATACTTTTATTTACGCCACTTCTATTACAATGCCAAACCGATCTCGGCAAGCTAGACTACCAGTGTAGCGTACCCAACTTCTTATATGAAAATTCAGGCATGGAACTGGAAATAGGCCAAAATCAGATCTATATGATCAACGATTCGGGTAATGCCAATAGCGTCTATGCCATCGATGCGACTACTGGTGAGATGAAACGCGAAATTGCTATTTCCAATGCTCAGAATAAAGATTGGGAAGACTTAACGCTTTTTAATGGTGATCTTTTTATTGGCGATTTTGGCAACAATAAAAATGACAGAAAAAATTTAGTGATTTACTGGGTTTCAGATATCAACTCGTATAAAAATGTACAAAATACCGCTTTCGCGAAAACCATCTCATTTTCTTTCGAAGATCAATCCAAATTTCCACCCAAGAAAAAAAAGCGCAACTTTGACGTAGAGGCTTTTATGGCTAAAGATGATGCCTTATATCTATTTACCAGAAATCGATCTTCAAAATTTGACGGTACCGTCAAATGTTACAAACTAGCGATTAAAGAAGGCCAACAGCTCGCCAAACTTGTAGGTAGCTATAGCTTTTGTGATGATTGGCCAAGTTGTCAAATCACTGCTGCAGACTACCATGCTGCATCCAATACGATTGCCTTACTGAGTTATGACAAGGTCTGGCTACTCAACGATTTTAAAGGTGACAATTTTTTTATGGGTCAGATAACGACCTACCATTTGGGACATACCTCTCAAAAAGAAGCGCTCTGTTTTAAAGATGCCCATACGCTTTATCTTGGCGAAGAATCCAAAAAAAATGTAGGAGGTGCTGTATATCAATTACAACTCACTCACTAAATAACAATCCAAATAAGACTGGTATTAAGAGTCAAAAGGCGTGTAGCTATACTCTGGCACCTTCCCTACTGCCCCTGCAAAAAAACGATCTATCATCTCCATATCTTCTTCTAAATTTCCCGAGGGATGAAATGGTTCCGAAATACGATGTTGTTTTTTGCCAAAATCAAAGGCCACCATTATGATAGGAACACCAGCTTCTTTTGCGATAAAATAAAAACCTGTTTTAAGCTGGTCTACCTTTTTGCGCGTCCCTTCTGGGGCTAGGGTTAATCTAAATTCTTCTTTGTCTTCAAAGATAGTAGCAATCGATTTTACTTTATCCTGACCTGGCGTTCGATCTATGGGCGCCCCGCCCATCGCTCTAAAGAAAATACCCATAGGAAATTTGAATAATTCCTTTTTGCCAATAAATCCAATTTTGACACCTAAAGCATTGCGTAATAAAACACCCATATAGAAATCGTGCCAGCTCGTATGTGGTACGGCTATGACAACACACTTTTTTACCGTATCCTCTGAAAAGTCGCCAATAGTCTCCCAACCTAAGACCTTTTCATAAATCCATTTATAAAAGCCTTTTGTCATGAGTGCTGTCTTAAGTGTTTGATTGCTTTGTCTAGATCTTCTGGAGTATCAATTCCGACCCCTACATTATTGGATCGTACCATTTTAATTTTTTTACCGTATTCTAAAAATCGGATACCTTCAATTTTTTCGGCAGCTTCAAGGGGTCCCATAGGCAAATTTGAAAAATCGATAATTGCCTGTTTTCGAAAGGCATAAATTCCCTTATGCTTATAAATGCTAAGGGCAACCGAGGTATCTCTACGGTAAGGGATAGCTGCTCTTGAAAAATAGAGCACACAGTCATTTTGGTCTACAATTACCTTGACGTGATTGGGATTTTCAATATCTGCCTGCCTACTAAGAGGGGTCATCACACTAGCCAGGTCTATACTTTCAGCATCTTCTGCGTAAAAAACATCGATTAAAGGTTGTAAATCGGCTTTGGTGGTAAAGGGCTCATCACCTTGTACATTAACCACTATATCTACATCCAAATTGGCAACGGCTTCGGCTATCCTATCGGAGCCACACTCGTGTGAGGTGTTGCTCATAATGGCATTTCCGCCTTGAGCGCAAATCTCTTGATAAATAATCTCGCTATCTGTCACTACATAGACCTGGTCAAACAAACCAGTAGCCACAGTACTTTTATAAGTGCGTGTAATAACGGTTTGCCCCTGCAAGTCTTTCATAAGCTTCCCTGGAAACCGAGAAGCAGCGTAGCGCGCAGGTATCATGGCAATTATTTTCAAAGATGAATCTGACATAGATGAAGGGCAATTAAGTGGCTCAAAATGTAAAAATACCACTTCTGTAAGAAATCAACCTCGCCGCACCCATTTTACTAGCCTCCAAACAGCAAGTAAAACCAACACCACTAGCAGTAATGCCAAAAAGGGCGAAAATATACTAGCCGTGGCTACGGTAACTGCAGCCCCTGTCTCACTCGCCGCTATAATTGGATTGGCCAAACCTCCGGTTGTCGCGGTAGAGGTAAGGCGTGTAGCTCCCGCCGTCCCAGATATGGCTGCAGCTGTACCACCTCCGGCAATTATAGCTAGAGCCCAGGTAAATACCGGGTTCATATCCCCCATAGTGGCCACCATGATAAGTGTACCTGCAATGGCTGCTAAGGGTATAGAAGCTGTATCTAATAAATTATCAAACCATGGGATAAAATAAGCAAACACTTCAAAAATAACTGCCGCCCCTAATAAAACTATTGCGGTCAAACTGCCCATCCACATCCACTCATCACTAACGCTAAACCAGCCAAAGTGAGCAGAAAGACTGAGTACAAAGAGAGGGATAAACACCCTAAATCCTGCAGCAGCGGCAAGACTAAAACCCAATACAATGCTTATGATGAGTTCTGAAATCATAGGTAAATTATTAGCGATAGGATTAAGATGCTATAAACATCTCATTTTTAAAACCTATTAAATATAATTTATTTTTTGCTCTTGTTACGGCGGTATATAGCCATCTAATATAATCTTTGTTCATACCCTCGGGCAGATAGGGCTGTTCAATAAATACGGTGTCCCATTGTCCGCCTTGTGATTTGTGACAGGTAATAGCATAGGAAAACTTGACCTGTAGCGCATTAAAAAATTTGTTTTCCTTAATTTTTAAAAAGCGCTTGTAGTTTACCTTTTCATCTGCATAATCCTGCTGTACTTCTTTGTAGAGTCTATCGCCATCTTCATAAGATAGCGAAGGTGTTTCCATAGTAAGCACATCTAGCATAACCACGGTTTCAAAGGGTTTCATATTTGGATAGTCAACCATTGCTACTTTTACCTCGGCAAAACGAAAACCATACAATTCTTTGATGGCAAAAATTTCAAGAATACGTATGATATCACCGTTTGCGATAAATCCTGCATCGCTTTTGGCATCTAACCAAAAGTAATTGTTCTTGACTACCATCAGATAATCTCCTGCCGATATTTCTTCTTCTTGAAAAAGTATGCGTTGCCTAATTTGCTGGTTGTATAGATTTGCTCGTTTATTAGATCTTACTATAATGGCCGTCTCTTCTTTGCCTACGCGCTCATAGCTATCATTGATAGCATCCATAATTTCATGTCCATCAATAAGCCTAATGATATCCGAGTAGCCCTGAAGCTCAAATTTAAAATCTTGATAAAGCCCGTCAGACAAAAATTCTCTTAAAGTGGTGGCATTAGAAAGTATTCCACTATCTGCGGCCTGTCTCATGACCTCATCCAAAAGCATCTTATCAACTTCTTTGTTGTATTGTAAAGAGAGTACACGGCTATCCAGGGCTGGAGATACGTCAAGTTTGACCGGTGGTAGTTGTGCTTGATCACCTATGAGCAATAATTTGCACTGATGGCCACTATAAACATACTGCATTAAATCGTCTAATAAAGAACCGTTTTCAAACAGTTTAGAATCACTTACCCGATCCGAAATCATCGATGCCTCATCTACGATAAAAAGACAGCGGCGATGTTTATTGGGTTGAAGGGTAAATGAAACACCTCCACCTCGTTGTTTTTTTGGGAAATAAATTTTTCGGTGAATGGTAAAGGCTTCGCGATTACTGTAATTACTAATCACTTTGGCCGCCCTTCCCGTAGGCGCCATCAATACCGATGAATGCTGAGCTTTCCACAGGTTTTTGACTAAAGTCCCGATGATGGTTGTTTTACCAGTACCGGCATATCCTTTTAGCAAAAACACCCTATTAAAATCTTTCTCAAAAAGAAAATGACTTAGTTGTTGTAGAAGTATATCTTGCTTGCTAGTAGGTGAGTACGGAAAATCTTCCTTTATAGTGCGATAAAAAGTTGGGGCATCTTTGATCATTAAGGTGGTTTAAGGCTGCTAAAGATAGGAAAGGAAAATTGCGCTCAATCCTTTTACGAATAAAAAAAAATTGTAGATTTGCGAGTATACGTAACTAACATTTAAAACTTCTGTTAATGAAACTTGTGATACAACTTGTACTTTGGGTAATTATTGCTGCTTTAGGTTATTTATTATTCAACTCTATTTACGGAGAAGTTCAATTCAATAAAATTAAAGAGAAACGTTATATCGCAGCCATCGAAAATCTCAAAGATATTCGAGTAGCACAATTGGCGCATAAAACGGTTACAGGAAAGTACGAAGGAGATTTTAACAAGTTGGTTCGTTTTATCGACACAGCTCAGTTTACACTTACCCAGCGTCGTGATTCTACCATCAGAGATGAGGAGCGTTCTAAGCAGTTAGGTGTTGATATGAATAAAGATATTGTAATCATTGATACACTTGGTTTTAGATCTGTAAAGGATTCTTTATACAAGGGTAGTGACCGCTATAAGACGATGATTAACGTACCTGTAGAAGGTACCGATGCCAAGTTTGAAATGAACGCTGGTTTTATCGAAAAGAACAATTTACAAATTCCCGTTTTTGAGGCCAAAGTGTCTAAGGAAGTATTGCTTTTTGACCAGCCAAGAGATTATTTAATTAAAGAAAAACAAGTAGTATCTGTAGATGCTGTAAATGGAACTCACTTAACAGTAGGTTCTATGGTAGATATTAACACCAATGGTAACTGGCCTAAGAGTTACGGTGCAAATGACGAATAAACTAAAACAAACACACTCTTTAAAGAAATTGTCCATCCAAGTACGCTTAGATGGACTTTCTTTTTTTACCCAAAATCATCAGCATCAAGTTGTTGACTATGCGCAGTTTCCCTTCGAGAAGCGCGTAGATCCCAACCAGCTTTTAGAGCAGATTGAGCACATTTTTACCACACAAAATGTACTAAACGCCTCATATGATGAGGTAGTGGTATTGTATGTAAACAAGCTATTTACCTTGGTGCCACAGCCACTTTTTGATCAGGATAAGCTCACAGATTATCTAAAGTTTAATACCAAGATGTTGCAGACCGATTTTGTAACATTTGATCGTATAGATCCCTATGAGATAGTCAATGTGTATATCCCCTACGCCAATGTCAATAATTATTTCTTTGATCAGTTTGGTAGTTTTACCTATCACCACGCCATGACACCACTTCTGCAAAAGGTCATGCAGCATGCTCAGCTCGAAGGTCCTGCACTGGTCTGGATCAATTTGCATCCGCAAAGTTTTGAGATAGTGGTAACTCATCAAAAAAAGGTGCTTCTAGCCAATAGTTTTGATTACTTCACCAAAGAAGATTTTATCTATTATCTCCTTTTTACCCTAGAACAATTAGATGTAAGTCCAGACACGGCAGATTTGAGGTGTTCTGGAAAAATAACTACAGAAGATGAGCTATATCAACTCCTGTATACATACATTAGAAATGTAACCCTCGTAGCGAGCAATAACAGCCACATTGCTGCAAGCGATTTTTTACTTAGCACGCAATTATGATTAGAATTATTTCAGGCAAGTATAAGGGAAGACGAATTAAAGCGCCTAAAAAATTGCCCGTTCGCCCCACCACAGACATGGCTAAAGAGGCGTTGTTTAATATATTAAGACATCAATTTCACTTTAGAGAGGTAAGTGTCTTAGATCTTTTTGCGGGTAGTGGTAATATTAGCTATGAGTTTGCCTCTAGAGGTTGTCCCGACATAACAGCGGTAGACGGCAATCACCACTGTATTCGGTTTATTCAAGAAACAGCACAAGCATTTGAATTTCCAATTCAGACTATTAAAAGCGACGTTTATGCATTTATGTCTCGAAACCATCACCAACAATACGATATCGTATTTGCAGATCCGCCTTATGATTTTGAGCTCGAAGCCTTTGAAAAAATTGCCAATTTATGTTTTGAACATCAACTCCTATCTGCTCAAGGTTTATTGGTAATCGAACACAGCAAACACACCAGTTTAGAACATTTAGCCTACTTTGAGGATACGCGCCATTATGGAGGTAACGCCTTCAGTTTTTTTAGCCCAGAAATGATCGATGACAGTGAAGAATGATGGGATGGGTTCTAGGTTGGAGTATATATTTTCTCGAACTAAATCCGAACACCAGCCATATAGCGTCTATTATGGTTAAACCTATTATAAAGCCAAATAAATAAAAAACACCATATCACGAGTATATGGTGTTTGTAATACAAATCTATAAGCCGGATTCTGTATTCTATTATCTAGAATTCTTATCATTTATCTGGATGATTTATTGCTAAATCATTCTAGCTGCCTACCCTCCCACAACGCACGGGTCGCACTTAACTGTGGGTATACTTGACATTGCACCACATAGAGTTTACCTGATTTCACTACAGCATGATCTGTACATTCTTTCTGTTGCACTGGTCCTCATCTTTCGATGGACGGGTGTTACCCGCTATATTACCCTTTGGTGTCCGGACTTTCCTCCATTTGTAAACAAACAGCGATAAGACGATTTGTACAACAAAGATAAGTAATTGGGTTGAGCTAAATGTCAAAAAAGACAGGCTGTACGCCTTAGCAAATGTCTTACTTCAAATTTTCATAAAAGGTCAGGCCATTGCGATCGGGATCAAAAAAACCAAACTCTCTCGTCCCCCATGATGTCACCCTCAAATCGGTATTTTGATGATAGACTCCCGCATTGGCATAGGTTGCATACAGTTGCTCGATCTGAGTTGTGACAAAACGCAAAGAGGCCGCTGTCATTTCTTCCCATTCTTTCTCGGAGTGCCACTGCAGGTGCACCTCTGCCCCATCGCGTCGCACCCCTGCATATTTCGGATCTTTGGGATCGTCTGCAAAAGCCAGGGTAAAGCCTAGCGAATGTACATAAAATCCTATAGAGGTTACCACATCTCTCACGGGTATAACCGGGTGCACTACTTCTAGATATGGCTTTTTCATAAAAAATCATGCTGATTGTTGAGTTGTTCTTTAGCGACCTTGTATTCCTGAATGAGATTGTCGACAATCGTTGCTGCTGGTAAGATGGTATCAATCAAACCACTAATTTGTCCTATTTCGAGTTCTCCTTCTTCAAGATCTCCTTCAAACATTCCTTTTTTGGCACGTGCACGTCCTAGCAAGTCTTTTAACTCTTCTGGGGTAGTCCCTTTGGCATATAATTGAGCGATGTCTTGGTAAAATTTATTTTTGAGCAATCTTACCGGAGCAAGTTCTTTTAAAGTAAGTGTGGTATCTCCTTCTTTGGCAGCTACTATCATCTTTTTAAAAGCGTGATGGGCGCTAGATTCTTCACTAGCTGCAAAACGGCTACCCAATTGCACCCCATCGGCACCCAAAACCATAGCTGCTAACATACCAGCTCCTGTTGCGATCCCTCCTGCGGCAATAAGTGGCACATTAAGATGTTCTTTAACCATAGGTAAGAGCGTAAAGGTGGTCGTTTCTTCACGTCCATTGTGGCCCCCAGCCTCAAATCCTTCGGCAACTACAGCATCTACCCCCGCATCCTGCGCCTTGAGTGCAAATTTTACACTACTTACCACGTGCACCACTTTAATGTCGTGAGATTGAAGATGAGAGGCCCAAAGTTTGGGATTTCCTGCACTTGTAAAAACTATAGGTACTTTTTGATCGACTATAGTTTTCATGTGCTCTTCTATATTGGGATACAGCATGGGCACATTCACACCAAAAGGCTTATTGGTGGACTTTTTACACTTTTGTACATGCTCGAGCAATACCTCTGGATACATAGAAGCGGCTCCTATTAGACCAAGTCCTCCTGCATTACTTACTGCACTGGCCAGCCTCCAGCCGCTATTCCATATCATTCCTCCTTGTATAATGGGATATTTGATCCCAAAGAGGTCGGTTATTCTATTCACTATGATTTAATAATTTTTAAGGATTGACTTTGAGAGGGAGTCACTAATTGTGAAACATATACCCCACTAGCCAGATGGCTAATATCGATCAACTCCAAATCTGAAGTTATGGGTTGTCGCAATACTAGCTTCCCTACCATATCATATATCACAAGTGTTGCCCTATCGGTACCTTGAGGTAAGCGCACTTGAAATTGCTCTTGAACAGGATTGGGGTAGACTTGATATGCTTTTGCGAAAGCGGAATCATCTACACTTAAAAGGGTCTCTAACAGTTGTCCAAAATCAGGAATACCATATCCCAATTGAGGTGTAGGATTGTCATAAGTACTACTTACTTCCCTTATCAATTGCATCAATTCTGCATTTGTTTTTTGAGGAAAAGACTGCCAGATACTGGCTATAGCTCCTGCCATTATAGGCGAGCTAAAACTAGTTCCATTACTCGTGGTAATAGCACCAGAGGCATTAATCACTGTGGCAGACTGACCCTTGGCCATCACATCAGGTTTGACGCGGCCATCGCTTGAAGGGCCAATACTACTAAAACTAACATAATCACCATTACTATCTACCGCCCCAACGGTAAAAGCCCCAACGGCATCTGCTGGCGCCGTAATCATATCGGCACCATCATTTCCAGCACTGGTAACGACCATCATTCCTTTTTCGAAGGCGAGGGTGGCACCTCTGGAAATAAAAGCGGTCTGACCATCCATATCGTCATAGGTATAACTGTAATTGGGATTATCAAAAGTACGATAGCCCAAAGAGGTGTTGATAATATCTACACCTAAACTATCGGCCCGCTCTGCGGCTTCTACCCACAGGGCCTCTTCTAGAGGTGTTTCGCTATTGGTATCTTCTGTTCTAAAACAGTAGATAAAAGCATCAGGACCTGTCCCTACAAACTGATCTTGTACAAAACCAGCGATATTACTTACCACTCTGGTACCGTGATCACTCCCTGTAAAGGCAAACTCATCATCAGATCGATCTACAAAATCATAACCATCCAATAAGCGACCGTTATCTCTAATGCGGGCAAAACCCGCCTGGGTATCCACTCCAGAAAAACCAGAATCCAATATGACTACAATCATTCCGTCACCAGTATAATCTTGCTGATGCACTTGGTCTATGGCCAACATGGTTACTTGGTTTTCGGTATCACCGTATACAAAGTCTATACGCTGTTGTGGTGGCATTTTCTGAGAAGGGGTGACAGCCATAGAGCGGTTGAGTGATCTATCGGCATATTGAATATCACTTACAAAATCCAAATCCCATAAATCATCAATATCTTCTTCTCCTCCTCTTACGTATACACAATTAAACCACTTCGATTTTGCATATACCGTAATATCCGGTTGATCTTTGATCTCGTCAATATAGGCCTGGGTAACAGGCACATCACGCTGATCAATAGGAGTAGCGTGCATCGTCTTGCGATCGATAGCCTCTTGCGTTAATATACTAATTGGGTTATCAATACTTTCCTGGACATTTTCTTTATCGGTAAAGTAAATCCAAGCGTCTTGTTGTGCAAAAAGCGTCACGGGAAGTAATAGGAGTATAAACAGCGTCTTTTTCATCATGTAGTTTTAAGTGAAGGAAGTTACAAAAAAGCAATTAGAAAAAACAGTTCTACCCGCTGCTTAGTAGCTTAAGAAATAACACCAGACCCCAGACATTCGTCCTTGTTATACCAGGCCACAAACTGACCTTCTTGTATGGCCGATTGTGGTTGTTCAAAAACAACATATAGACCTCCCTCAACCCTAAAGAGTTTGGCCTGATCTAAAGGTTGTCTATATCGTATACGCGCACTTACCAGCATAGATTCTCCTATAGCCAATTCCAGATCTTCGCGTATCCAATGAATTTCATCTTCTTGGACAAATAGCGCGTGTCGGTACAATCCTGGATGCGATTTGCCCTGACCGGTATAAATAATATTTTGCTCAACATCGGTATCGA
>CAZJWI010000279.1:0-2780 GCA_964549485.1 uncultured Flavobacteriaceae bacterium | reverse complement strand
TGATGATCGTATTGACCCTGTAGGAGCTTGTGTAGGAATGAAAGGTTCTCGTATTCACGGAATTGTACGTGAGTTAGGAAATGAGAACATTGATGTGATCAATTACACCAATAACTTAAACTTGTTTATTACCCGAGCTTTGAGCCCGGCGCGAATTACGAGCATTAAGATTGACGAAGAAAAGAAAACAGCTCAGGTGATGTTAAAGCCTGAAGAAGTGAGTAAAGCAATTGGTCGAGGCGGTCATAACATTAGATTGGCCGGGCAATTGACGGGTTACGAAATTGATGTATACAGAGAAGGTGTTGAGGAAGACGTAGAGCTTTCAGAATTCTCTGACGAAATCGAAGATTGGATTATCGCAGAGTTTGCAAAGATCGGTCTCGATACTGCAAGAAGTATTTTAGAGCAAGACGTTGAAGATTTGGTACGTCGTACCGATTTGGAAGAAGAAACCGTATTAGACGTCATGCGTATTCTAAAGGCAGAATTTGAAGAATAAATTTTCCTGACAAACAGTAAGCAGGAATAAGAATATAATTTAAAAGAGTTTATGGCAGCAATCATGCGATTAAACAAGGTATTAAGAGAACTGAATATTTCTCTAGATCGTGCGGTGGAGTTTCTCAACTCCAAGGGCTACGAAATAGAGGCGCGTCCGACTACAAAAATCTCGGCCGAGATTTATGAGGTGCTTTCGGATGAGTTTCAGACTGATGCCAACAAAAAGGTAGCTTCTAAGGAGGTTGCTGAAGAGAAGATGAAAGAGAAGGAAGCATTGCGTATTGCCCGTGAGGAAGAGCTCGAAGCAAAGCAGGTTTCCAAAAAAGCTGAGGTGGTAAAGGCTAAAGCACAGCTAGACGGCCCCAAGCAAGTAGGTAAGATTGATCTCGATAAAAAAGTAAAAACGACAAAGCCCGCTGCCGAAAAACCAGCAGAAAAGCCTGTTGTAGAAGATACTCCAAAAGTTGTTGACACCGCTAAAGCGGAAGCCAAAACTACTGAGAAGAAAAGCACAGAAGCTGCGCCTAAGAAGGCTACAGAAGACAAAAAGCCAGCCAAGGAGACGTCAAAAGCTCCAGCTGCTACTACTGAAAAGCCAGCAGAAGAGGTTAAAAAAGGATTGGGAGATGATGTCTTAAAGACAGACTATAAAAAATTGGATGGCCCTAATTTTACGGGACAAAAGATTGATTTGACTCAGTTTAAAAAGCCAGAAAAGAAGAAAAAAGAATCTTCAAGCGATGCCAACAAAAAGCGTCGTAAAAGAATTACCAAACCAGGATCTTCAGGATCGGGTAATCAACGCGGAAATCAGCGCGGGAATCAACGCGGTAAAGGCCGTGGCCAGGTTGCCAAAGTTGAGCCTACAGAAGAAGAAGTACAAAAACAAATACGTGAGACGCTTGAAAAACTTCAAGGTAAGTCTAACAAAGGAAAAGGAGCCAAATACCGTCGTGACAAACGTGATCAGCACCGTCAAAAATCTGAAGAAGAGCTAGCGGCACAAGATGCCGAGAGCAAAGTGCTTAAGGTGACAGAATTTGTCACAGTAAGCGAGGTTGCTACGATGATGGATGTCCCGGTAACCAATATCATTTCGGCTTGTATGTCATTGGGTATGATGGTAACTATGAACCAACGTCTTGATGCAGAAACACTATCTATAGTTGCCGATGAATTTGGGTACACCGTAGAGTTTGTTACCGCCGATATTGAAGAATCTATTGTAGAAGATGAGGATGCGCCAGAAGATTTAAAAGAACGTGCACCTATTGTTACCGTAATGGGACACGTCGATCATGGAAAAACTTCTTTGTTAGATTATATTCGAGAAGAAAATGTGATCGCAGGAGAAAGTGGGGGAATTACCCAGCACATTGGTGCCTACGGTGTACAATTGGACAGTGGTCAAAAAATAGCATTCCTTGATACGCCAGGTCACGAGGCCTTTACAGCTATGCGTGCACGTGGGGCACAGGTAACCGATATCGCAGTTATTGTGATTGCTGCCGATGATGACATCATGCCACAAACCAAAGAGGCTATAGCCCATGCACAGGCGGCAGGTGTACCTATCGTCTTTGCGATTAACAAGGTCGATCTACCTACAGCAAATCCTGAAAAGATTAAAGAGGGATTGGCACAAATGAATTTATTGGTTGAAGATTGGGGAGGTAAAATCCAATCCCAGGAAATCTCGGCCAAACAGGGTACCGGAGTTAAAGAATTGCTTGAAAAAGTATTGTTAGAAGCCGAATTGCTTGAACTACAGGCCAATCCTGCCAAAAATGCTTCAGGAACCGTTGTGGAAGCATTCTTAGATAAAGGGCGAGGTTATGTATCTACTATATTAGTACAGGCTGGTACCCTTAAAGTTGGAGATTATGTACTTGCCGGAACTTGTTCAGGTAAAGTGAAAGCCATGCACGATGAGCGCGGTAAGAAAATCAAATCGGCTGGACCGTCAACACCTGTATCTATATTAGGATTGGACGGAGCCCCACAAGCGGGTGACAAGTTCAACGTTATGGACGATGAGCGTGAAGCCAAGGATATCGCTTCCAAAAGGACTCAGCTACAACGCGAGCAAAGTGTGCGTACACAACGTCATATTACCCTAGACGAAATTGGACGTCGTATCGCACTTGGAGACTTTAAAGAGCTTAATATCATCCTTAAGGGAGACGTGGATGGATCTGTTGAGGCCTTGACCGATAGTTTCCAAAAACTCTCTACCGAAGAGATTGCCGTTAATATCATCCATAAAGGCGTGGGTG
>CAZJWI010000278.1:0-7234 GCA_964549485.1 uncultured Flavobacteriaceae bacterium | reverse complement strand
ATTAGCGGCACATTTTTTGAATTGAGAACGACGATGATTAAAATTATTATTTCGCTTTAAGCGAAAATCCATACCCTATGAAAAAAATAATTCTCCTGTGTCTGATAGCACCCCTTCTGCTTGCAGCCACGGCACACAAATATTATCTCAGTGTCACAGACTTGGCTTATAATGAAAAGTCGGCTTCGCTTCAGATGATCACCCGATTGTTTTATGATGATTTAGAAGACGTACTTCAAGAGCGATATGATAGTGCAATTATTGTAGATGCTACCGCAGATCAGGCAATATTAGATCGTTATCTCAAGAAATATATGCAGGCTAAATTGGAAATAACGCTCAATGGCCAAAAACAAACTTTAAACGTTTTGGGTAAGGAATACGAAGACGATTATGTGGTGGTTTACTCAGAAATTGAAGGGATAGAGCAAGTCAAAAATTTGATGATAGAAAATACCTTGTTGATGGATCTTTTTCCTGAGCAAAAAAACATGATGCATACCGAAATCTATGGAAAAAAGAAGAGTTTTTTGCTCGAAAACGGAAATGCCAAAGCCGTGTTAAACTTTTCAGAATAATTTCATAAAAGCCGATCTGAATACCTATTTTTAAGCCTTTAAATCAAATTCAAAAACAACTTATGAATCCTATTAAAATTGCCTGCTTTGCTGTGCTTACTTTCTTTGGTATGACAGCATTTGCGCAGGAAACTGACACCGAAGAGCGTCCAGGAGGACATGAAAATGTCAATAAATTTCGTCAGCTCTATGCCGATATGTCTACGCCAAACCAGTATCGTACGGCTTCGGGAGCACCTGGTCATGCCTATTACCAAAACACTGCCGATTACGAAATGAAGATCGATCTCAATGATGATCTTCAAACCATCACAGGTGTAGAAAAAATTACCTACACCAACAACTCGCCAGATGATCTTGAATACCTATGGGTACAATTAGATCAAAATGTAAGAGCGCCAGACTCTCCAGCCAAAGACAAAAACGGTAGCGGCATTTCACCAGTAGCTCAAACGGGTGGTTTTGTAGGTCAGTATATGGGAGCTCCTTTTGAAGGTGGATTCAAAATTACTGAAGTTTCTAAAGACGGTAAGCCTCTTAACTATACGATTAACTGGACAATGATGCGTATCGATATGGCCGAGCCGTTAAAGGCAGGTGATACTTATGCCTTTACCATTCGTTGGAATTACAATATACCAGATCACACCGTAAACCGCGCGCGTTCTGGATATGAGACCTATGCCGATGGCAATAGAGGATATATCATTGCTCAATTCTTCCCTAGAATGGCTGTGTACAACGATGTGGAAGGATGGCAGAATTATCAATTTTGGGGTAATGGAGAATTTGCTTTGCCCTTTGGAGACTATGAGGTAGATATCACTGTTCCTGCAGATCACCTTTTGGATGGAACGGGAGAAATTGTTAATCTGAAAGACGTTTATAGCAAGGAAGAATACAAACGCTGGGAGCAGGCTAAAAAATCATTTGACAAGCCTGTCATTATTAGAACACAGGAAGAGGCCGAGCAAATAGCAGCAGGTAAGTCAAGAAGTTCAAAGACTTGGAAACTACGCGCAGAGAATGTACGTGACTTTGCTTTTACTTCTTCTAGACGTTATATCATGGATGCACAAGCGGTGCGCTTTCCAGAGCGCAATGTGATGGCGATTTCGATTTACCCTCCAGAAGGAAACCCACTATGGGAAGAATATTCGACTAAAGCCGTTGTACAAACGCTTGATACCTATTCAAAGTTTACCTTTAACTATCCATACCCTAAGGCTATTTCTGTACATGCCAAAGGACAAGGAATGGAGTATCCGATGATTTGTTGGAACTATGGCCGTCCTAATGAAGATGGCACCTACAGCGATCGTGTAAAATACGGGATGATCTCTGTGATTATTCACGAGGTAGGACACAACTATTTTCCAATGATCGTCAATAGTGACGAGCGTCAGTGGGGTTGGATGGATGAAGGATTAGATACCTTTATGCAATACCTTACCGAGCAAGAATTTGGCGAAAAATATCCATCGGCTATTGCGCCTAATGAAAAATATCCTTCAAGAAGAGGAGCGCCATCTAAAATCGTTCCTTATATGAAAGGTAATCAAGAGCGTATCGCACCAATAATGTCCAATCCTGAAAATGCGTTTAGCTTAGGAGCTAACGCCTACGGAAAGCCCGCTACGGCGCTTAACATTTTAAGAGAGACAGTTATGGGGCCAGAATTATTTGATCACGCCTTTAAAACGTATGCGCAGCGTTGGATGTTTAAACACCCAACTCCAGATGATTTCTTCCGTACTATGGAGGATGCCTCTGCTGTAGATTTGGATTGGTATTGGAGAGGATGGTTCTACAGTACAGAGTATGTAGACATAGGCGTAAAGGAGGTCAAATCCTACTATGTTACAGATAAAGCTACCAAAGAAGGTAAAGAGCTTTTGGCTCGTTATGGTATAACAGATCCGAGCACTATTGATGCCGTATATGTGGTAGATGAAGATAGCGAAGATTTTGATCCTGCCATGAAAGGAAAATCAATGCTCGAAAATGCACCTACATTAAAGGAGTATATGATGGATAACTTTACCCCAGAAGAGCGCGCCAAAATGGAAGCTCCAAAACACTTGTACCAAATTGTGTTTGAAAAGCCTGGAGGTATTCCTATGCCTATCATCGTAGAATATGAGTATGCCGATGGTACCAAGGAAAAGGTGACTTATCCTGCACAAATATGGCGTAAGAATGATTCTCAGGTGAGTAAAGCCTTAGCATCAGATAAGGAGATTGTCAAAATCACTGTAGATCCTGATTTGGAAACAGCAGATATCGATACCGATAATAACAGCTGGCCAAAGCCTAAGAAACTTGGAGAATTTGATAAATTCAAAGAGAAGATTAAAGAATAAGTTATATGCGTAATAGCTAAGAACGCTAGCTTTGATCTTAGAGCTGATAAGCAAGCGCTTTCGCGAAAGCAAATAGCACAAATTGTAAAAACGGAATGATGTTCTTATCATTCCGTTTTTTATGTTTTGACAGTAGATATGAGTGTCACACTATTAAAATTTATGCATTTGTAACTATGGCGATTCTATAGGGCAATGCTTATCTTTGCGCTATGATAGTTCCATTTCTCTTTATAAGTGGCGTAGAAATCGCTTTCATCATATTCATAGTGATTATGGTTTTTGGCGCCGATAAAGTGCCCGAAATTGCCCGTGGTCTTGGTAAAGGAATGCGTCAGCTCAAGGATGCTACCAACGATATCAAATCTGAAATCACCAAAAGTGCCGAAGATCATGGCATAGATGTCGATATAACCAAAGACATAAAAAAAGAAATTGATAAGGCAAAAGAAGACATCAATGATGTCACTGGGCCAATCAAACGAAACTTTTAATGTGGCAACAACTCGAACAGTGGGATCGTGAGTTATTTATCTTTCTCAATAATCTCGGAATAGAACGTTGGGATGCTTTTTGGATATTTGTTACTCAAATTGAACATTGGATACCCTTTTACGCTTTTATGTTTGTGCTATTCTTTTTGGGCTACTCTCGCAGACGGGCTATACTGGGAATATTCTTAACTATAGTAACCGTTTTTGTAAGCCTTGGTATTACTGAAGGGGTAAAAAACACTGTGGGTAGGTTACGTCCCAACAATACGGGAGATATGGCCGAGATGATTAGGGTACTACAATCTCCATTTGATTTTAGCTTTTTTTCAGGTCACGCCGCCGTATCTTTTGCGGTCACCACTTTTGTTGTACTGTCCTTACGACACAGATTTAAATGGGTGTATGTGCTGTATATCTGGCCTTTAATATTTGTTTTGAGTCGAATTTATGTTGGAGTACATTATCCTGGTGACATACTAGTGGGCGCATTAGTAGGCACCCTAATTGGGCTTGGGCATTGGCGCTTGCTTGCCAAGCGTAAGCTGCAAACTTCCTGAGTGCACTCACCGTATTCTTATCTTTTTTCTTAAAAAGATGTATAATTATCAATTAAAGGGCATTTTTGTTGAAAACTAGGTTGTATGCCTTAATGAGAGATTGACATTTTTTATATCTTGATATCTCAAACTCAAAACCATAGCAACCATGAAAAAGCCATTACTTCTTTGGGCATTAGCACTTTTGCTACTTGTAAGTGCCTGTAGCAAAGACGAACCCACAACTAGTTATTCGATAGAGGAGGACGTGACATCTTTGGCATTAGATCAATCTGATGAATTTTTATCGATAGAACAGATCAATGCGATAATTGATCAGTCTTTTTATGAGCATCAACGTTTTTCCTGGGATGAAGTTCCTGCTAATGTACTTTGGAGTGCGGCGGTACATGGTGGCAAAATGATCACCGTGGGCTATGGGGCAAAAGGTGAAAGTTTCAGAGAAGGTCGCAATAGCAGGTTTGAGGCTATACAAGCCGATATCTTAGAGGTAATACGCGTAGAAGAAGGAGTCACTCGAGCTGCCCAACGCGTTATTGCAGATGAGGTTCTCAATGTGATGGATGTCGCTGTAAGTAATCTAGAAACCATAAGAGCGCTTAAAGATACACCAAATATCAGATATCTTGAGCCCAATGGATATTCGTATTATCAGTTAAAACCTGAACAAGGCACAGCGCCACAACGCTCTAGTTCTGGTTGTAACTTTAACGGTGCCAATCTCTTTACCGCCGATTATACTACAGTGGCCCCAAATGCTTTGGTAAGCTGGACCTTTGACAAGCATAATATCCAACAAGCTTGGAGTCAAAGCACGGGCGCTGGTATTACCGTGGGCGTTGTTGATACAGGATTGTCTCCTAATCAGCCTAAATTAGGTAGTCAATTTACAGATGCATGGTCAATCAATAGCCGTACAGTACAGAAATACGGAACCTTTATTGATTCTCCTTGGTGGTGGTCTAGTAATTACGATGGCCCAAATGACAAATGTGGTCACGGAACCAGTATGGCTGCTACCATCGCAGCACCCAGAAATGATGAGTTTATGCCAGTGGGAGTTGCCTACAATTGCAACTTGGTTTCCTATCGAGCTACAGAAGATGTGGTCCTTAATGACTATCACGAACGTAAAGGCGTATCAAATGCCTTGAAGGCGCTGGCCAATAGAAGCGATGTCAAAATTATTTCTATGTCTGTGGGCTATCCTTGGTCTATAGGAAACGTGAAGGATGCTGTAAAGTATGCCTATAACAAAGGAAAATTAATCTTTGCTGCGGGAGGTACCTCGCTTAATTTTACCAATTGGTATCCTGTCATCTTTCCGGCGAGTATGAGCCAGGCGGTTGCGGTCACAGGGATCACCGATGCCCCAGGGTATAATCAATGTGATACCTGTCACGACGGTAGCCAGATCGAATTTACCGTGGTCATGGAGCGTGATTCAAACAATAGTAGAACTGGTGTGACCTTAGGATTTTACGGTGGTGATAATGACTATGTGGGAGGATCTTCTGTAGCAACAGCGACTACCGCGGGTATTGCAGCATTGGTTTGGGCCAAACACCCTAGTTGGAGTCGAAACCAAGTATTGTCGAAACTACGCCAATCTGCAGAGTTATATCCGTATAAGGATGCAAACTATGGTTACGGAAACATAAATGCGCAGTTAGCTGTGCAGTAATACAAGTATGTCAATAGAAAAAAGTCATGCGCGTAGCATGGCTTTTTTTAGCTTATGTTTTTTACCCTGCTTATTGTCAAGCCGTCCCTTATAGGCAGCAAGACACTTTCAACGCGGGGGTCGCTATTGAGCAAGTGATTATAGGCTAATAAGACTTTAGTGTCAAGGTCTTTCTCATGTAAAGGCTCAATGACCTTACCGCTCCAAAGGACGTTGTCAGAAAGTATAATACCGCCAGGATTCATCTTGTCGATAATGGCGTTAAAATAGTTGATGTAATTTTTTTTGTCGGCATCAATAAACACTAGATCTATACCGATTGGCAGCTTAGGGATAATGTCTAAGGCTTGACCCAAATGTTGATGGATCTGATGTCCATAGGGTGAGGCATCAAAGTGTTTTCTTTGAAAATCCACCAATTCTTCTTTGATATCAATAGTGTGTAAGTTGCCACCTTCTACTAAACCTTCGGCCAGGCATAAGGCGCTATAGCCTGTAAAGGTTCCAATTTCCAAAATGGTTTGTGGGGCTACCAGTTTAGAAACCATGCTCAAAATACGCCCTTGGTAAGGGCCAGAAAGCATACGAGGTTGTAATACTTTTTGATAGGTTTCTCGCGTAAGATTTTCCAAATGTGTAGGCTCTTTTTGTGAATGGGCTACAACATAGTGATCAAGTGCTTCGGGAAGGAAATGCATAATACTAATAGGTATGTTATAAAATTACATCAACTCTGAGTGATGCGATCGCGAAAGGCACTTTTTTTAGCCTGGTCATCGCCATAAAGCCAACGTACCACATTGTCATCCCAAATAGCATCATATTCTGGAGCAGTGATGATTTTTCGCTCTAGCGCGAGATCCAAAATCTTTCCAGGATAACTACTTTGAGAATCACTTTCCATCTCGCCCAAAGGATAAGGATCATCAAGGCCCATGACCACCTGCTTGGCACCTTGGTTTTCTATAACGAGCTTTAAAGAATTGGTATCGTGTACTAATGTGTCAAAAAAGATATTAGGATGACCCACAGATTTTCTGGGATGTGTTTTGCCTTCAAATAAATCGGGTCTACCGTCAAAACCTTGAATGCGTCTGCCCAAATTAATCTGGGCCAATTGCCCGCCATGTGCAAAACAAACGCGCATGCCAGGGTATTTATCTGCATAGCCATTTAAGGTTAAGAAGTGATAGGCATCAGCACACTGGGCCAGCATCCAGATAAGGTGAAATCTCCAATTGGTATTTTCGAGTTTGATAAATTTCTCTCCGTCGTAGGGATGTATCTCTACCGCGAGTTTGTATTTGCTCGCCAGCTCGAAAATGGGTTCGTTTTCTTCGTCAAAAATACAGCGCCAGGTGCCAATGGTATCCATATAGTGTGTAGGAAGACATAATAAATCCATGCCTAGAACTTCTACACAGCGTTCTATCTCCCATAACGCCCCTCGTACAAATCCGGGATGAACCACAAAACCCGTCGTAAACTTATTGGGATATTCTTTTTGGACACGGGCATTAAAGTCGTTTTGAAACCGAAGCGCCTGCTTCATTTCTTC
>CAZJWI010000277.1:0-5577 GCA_964549485.1 uncultured Flavobacteriaceae bacterium | reverse complement strand
GGTGACCGCTACCTATGAAGATCTCGATACAGGAGTAATCACTAGTTGTGAGTATCTGGCAGGAGCCAGTTATACCGCGATTAGCGCGCCTATCTTTGAGGTAGAAGTACTCGAAGATAGTTTTAATAGCAGCGGAGTATATACCGTTCAGGTGATCGAGAGTAGTATTAGCGAGTTTGGTAGTGCAGACTACGAATTAGCTATAGACGATGGGCCTTTCCTGAGTAGTCTCACATTTACAGGAGTAGCCCCGGGAGATCACATCGTATACGGTAGAAGAACCGATGGTAATTGTCAGGCCACCGCCGTTGAGATTGGTATTATCGATTACCCGAGATTCTTTACCCCTAATCAAGATGGTTTCCACGACACCTGGAATATATTGGGGATAGGAACTGCTCCTAATCTCAATGCCAGAATATTCATCTTTGATCGCTATGGTAAACTGCTCAAACAATTAAGCCCAACAAGCCCAGGATGGGATGGTACCTATAACGGACAACCCATGCCATCTAATGACTATTGGTTTAGAGTAGAATACACCGAACCCGATGGCGAGAATCAAGGCCAGCGAAAAACATTTACAGGCCACTTTGCCTTAAAACGCTAGAAAACTAGAACACCAAAAAAACATAGCCACCTTAAAATGGGTGGCTATCTTTTTTCGCGAAAGCGCAGGAAATAACAATTCTAATACCTTTATGCTTCTTGAAGTTTTTGATGTAATACAATACATTCTCTAGCCTCTTTGACATCATGAACTCTCAAAATAGAGGCTCCGTTTTGAAGTGCAATCATATGTAAAGCCGAAGTGCCATTGAGGGCATCTTGCGCAGTGGTGTCAAGGGTTTTATAAATCATCGATTTACGAGACAGGCCAGCCAGTATAGGTAATTCGAGCTGTTTCAAATACCCCATTTCCTTTAATAACTGAAAGTTTTGACCTATGGTTTTTGCAAAACCAAAACCAGGGTCAAGTATGATATCAGTAATCTTATGCTCACGTGCCTTGGCGATTTGAGCACTAAAGAAATGGACAATATCTCTGGTGAGATGTGTATAGGTGGTAAGGGTTTTCATGGTTTGGGGTGTACCGCGCATATGCATCATGACATAGGGTACTTGGGTTGCTGCTATGACATCAAACATGGCTGGATCTAGCTGCCCGCCACTAATATCATTAATCAAGGCAGCACCTTCACCAATGGCTGCTCGCGCCACTTCTGAGCGAAATGTATCTATACTAATCAAAGAATCTGGGAACTCCTTAATGACGATTTTTAAGATTGGGATCAGACGTTGTAACTCTAGGGTTTCTGACACATCATCGGCATCTGGACGAGAACTGTAGGCTCCCATATCGATAAAGCTTGCACCTTGATCCAACATGACCCCAACCTGCTCTAAAATTTGAGCCGTATCCCGGTATTTGCCTCCGTCATAAAATGAATCTGGGGTAAGGTTTAAAACCCCCATGATTTTGGGCGTAGACAAATCGATAAGCTTTCCAAGACAATGAATCGTCATAGGTAGTTGGTGTTAGTTATGTGGATATAAAAGACAAAGTATTGCCCCTATTTTTTATATTAACGAATTTAATCGAAATTTACACAAATTCTCAATGACCTTATGAAGGATACCGTCGCCCAATACGATGCAGTAATTTCAAAATGCAGAACACTCTTTATCAACAAAATGAAAGACTATGGTAGCGCCTGGCGCATACTACGACTTCCTAGCCTGACCGATCAGATTTTTATCAAAGCGCAGCGTATACGTGGCCTACAGCAAAACACCGAGCAAAAAATTGCCGAAGGCGAGGTTTCCGAATTTATTGGCATTATTAATTACAGTGCCATGGCATTGGTACAATTGGACCGAGGCGTGGTAGATCAGCCCGATTTAGACCTCGATCAGGCAATAGCGGCTTATGACGACAAAATTGCTCTAACCAAGGCGCTTATGCTCGACAAAAATCATGATTATGGAGAAGCTTGGCGCGAAATGAGAGTAAGCTCACTTACCGACCTCATCCTTCAAAAATTGCTTCGCGTAAAACAGATTGAAGATAATCAAGGAAAGACGTTAGTATCTGAAGGCATTGATGCCAATTATCAGGATATGATCAATTATGCTGTATTTGCACTAATTTTATTAGAAGAGCCTGAATCAAATTAACCCAAACCACTATTTGCTATTATGAAAATACTCATTGCCATTGCTCGAATCTTTGTGGGAGTCTTATTTATATTTAGTGGTTTTATTAAACTCAATGATCCTATTGGGTTTAGTTATAAACTTCAGGACTATTTTGCCCCCGAAGTACTCAACCTCGAATTTTTATCACCTTATGCGCTTCTGTTAGCTATTATTTTAGTCATTGTAGAAGTTCTTTTAGGCGTTGCTTTATTGTTGGGTCATGCAAAAAAATGGACACTGTGGTTGCTTTTAGCGATGATCGTATTTTTTACTTTTCTCACCTTTTATTCTGCCTATTTTAATAAAGTGACAGATTGTGGGTGTTTTGGAGATGCCATTCCTCTGGTACCCTGGGAATCATTTATTAAGGATGTAATATTATTACTGCTTATCGTTTTCCTTATTTATGGTCAAAAGTACATACGGCCGTTATTGAGTAAAACGGTAAGAAGCTTGGTGGTTTTTGTAACCTTTATTGGATGCATGTGGTTTGGGTATCACGTGTTGATGCATCTGCCCTGGTTAGATTTTAGAGCTTATAAAGTGGGCTCTAATATTACCGATAACATGACTGTGCCAGAAGGAGCTCCAGAAGCGGTTTTTGAGTATAAGTGGCGATTTGACGTGAATGGCGAAGAACAAGTATTTACAACCTCAGGTGGGTATCCGCAGGTAGAAGAAGGCACCTTTCTCGACTACGAAACCCGCATGATCTCAGAAGGATATGAGCCTCCGGTCCACGATTTTACTATAGAAAAAGGAAACAAAGACTACACTACCGAGTTTTTAGAAAAAGAACATTTGATAGTCATAGTAGCCTATAACCTTGACAAGACCGAAAGAGAAGGATGGGGCAATATTAAACGCGCTGCCGAGGCTGCCCTAAAAGCTGGTTATTCGGTAATTGGACTTACTTCTTCTAGTGAAATGGTTAATGAAGCTTTCGCGAAAGCGTACCAATTACCATTCGATTTTTATTTTACAGACGAAACAGCCTTAAAAACTATCATTAGGGCCAATCCCGGAATCGTGAGTTTACACAAAGGAACCATTCTTCAAAAGTTACATTATAACGATTATGAAGATTTGAATTTGGAACCCCTCCCTAATGCCAATCCTAAACTCGATCTTGCCTTAAAATACACCTTAGATAGTATTGCTGTTTTGGATCAGAAATACCGAAAACTCATGCAGTACCCAGAAGGGCCAGATCGTACTGCGCTCGCAGAAAAAATGGGACTTGAACCCGAAGACTACTCTGGTGATTTGTGGAAGCGGCAACAAGCCTTAGATACCAGTAATCTCAGACTTATAGAGCGTATATTTGCCACCAAAGGTTATCCTGGTAAAACCTTGGTAGGTACACCAACTAATACAGCAGCCTGGTACGTTATCCAACACTCTGATAAAATTGACACTTACTTGCCACTTATCAAAGAGGCGGGTCGAGCCAAGGAGTTACCCTACACCCTAGTGGCAATGATGGAAGATCGCTATTTGATGGAAAAGGGTGAAATGCAAATTTATGGAACCCAAGGCATGACCTATAACAATACCCCTCCGATGATTTGGCCTATAAAGGATCCCGAAAACGTAAATCAAAGACGTGCCGAAGCTGGATTTGACCGTAGTATAGAAGCTTATAGCAAGGCCCTGTTTGGCCCTGATTTTGAGTATGAAGTACTAAGCTTAGAAGATGCCGAAAATCGAAGAAAAGCAGCAAATCCAACCTATTGATGATAGGATACATCATAAAAAAACTGGGCTATGCACTACTGACTCTCTTTGGAGTTGTAACCGTTATATTTTTGTTGCTTAATTGGTTACCCGATGACGCCGCCAAGATGATGTTAGGCGAAAATCAAAATGAAGAAATGCTCGCCAATGTGCGCAAGAAATATGGCTTTGATCAACCCTTGACCACCCAGTATGCTTACTATATCAATGATCTGTCTCCAATATCTATACATCGCAATACGCCAGATCATTTTACAGCACTAACAACCAATAAATATCAGGCACTAACACTTTTCAAAACCACAAAATGGACCTGGGTTTTTAAAAAACCGTATTTGAGAGAGAGTTTTCAAAAGACAGGAAAGCCTGTGGCCGAGGTCATTGCCGAAACGCTTCCCAACACTATCGTATTGGCGGTAAGCGCTATAAGCATTGCTATTTTCTTGGGCATACTGCTGGGAGTCATATCTGCGCAGTACAGAGATAGCTGGATTGATCGAAGTATTCAAATAGTTAGTACTTTAGGTATGAGTGTGCCAAGCTTTTTTAGCGCCATTCTTTTTGCGTGGCTTTTTGGTTTTGTCTTGCATCGCTATACCCAATTGGAAATGACCGGTAGCCTTTATAGCTTGGATGACTTTGGTGAAGGGCGTTACATACAATGGAAGAATTTAATCCTCCCTGCCCTTGTATTGGGTATTAGACCACTGGCTGTAGTTATTCAGCTTATGCGAAATTCGCTACTAGAAGTCTTTAATCAGGAATACATTAGAACCGCGAAAGCCAAGGGATTATCTACCTTACAAATTATTAGAAAACACGCTATTAAAAACGCTCTAAATCCTGTGGTTACAGCCGTTTCAGGATGGTTTGCCTCTATGCTTGCTGGCGCTGTATTTGTCGAATATATCTTTGGGTGGAATGGTCTGGGCAAAGAAATTGTTGATGCCCTCAATACCAAAGACCTCCCTATCATTACAGGAGCTGTTTTAATCATAGCGGCATTGTTTATTTTGATAAACATCATCGTAGACATCGTATACGTATGGTTGGACCCTAAAGTAAAACTGGCTTAGGATAGTCAATCAATCATCGATTTTTTTGACAGCTGCAATAGAGGTGACTTTCTATGCAATCGTTTTCGTTTAAAACAGGGTGATATGTTGGTTGTTTACTTCCAATCACCGATTTTTGTATCAGGAATTGTTTATGACTTTTATGGCTATTCCGGGTCAAACAACTAAGAACATAAAGACATGAGAAAACACATCGTAGCTGGAAATTGGAAGATGAATAAAGATCTCGCAGAGACAAACTCGCTCATTGCAGATTTAAAAGCGCAAGAAAAAAAGGGAGATGCCGAGGTCATTATTGCCCCTACTTCCATCAATCTTTATGCTGCTGCCACAGCCATAGACGGAAGTGAGATCCAGCTTGCTGCTCAGAACATGCATCAGCAAGAAAGCGGTGCATATACCGGTGAGATCTCTGCAGCCATGCTCAAGGCCGTAGGTGTAAATACCGTGATTTTAGGTCATAGTGAAAGACGCGCGTATTTTCATGAAGATGATGCTTTGCTCGCGGCCAAAGTTAAGACCGCATTAGCGCATAAGATGCGTGTTATTTTTTGTTTTGGAGAAG
>CAZJWI010000276.1:0-8470 GCA_964549485.1 uncultured Flavobacteriaceae bacterium | reverse complement strand
CTCGCGTTTATTGATCTCTTTGCGATGGCCTCTGGTGGTAAACATAAGCAGCATCCCAGAAAACAGCGTCAATAAACTAGAAGAGACGATGGCCATGGCGGCCCCATCTTCATAGAGAAAACTTACCAATGCAGCTATAAGCATAAAACCGCCATTAAATAGCAGCAGCAGCCCCATGAGATGAAAAATAATTTTGTAGTTGAGCTTGGTCATGGTTTACACAAACATTTTTTCGACCTTCTTTATCGAGCGTGGTAAACAGCAAATCACAACACGATCACCCGCAATGACTCTAAAGTCACCCAAAGCAATAGCACCTTCACCAGCGCGCACAACACCAGCTACCGTAGCCGATCTGGGAAAGTCGATATCGCGCAGTCTCTTGCCTTCTACCTCTGAAGTAGGTTTGACGATAAACTCGAGCAATTCGGCATTCATATTATTGAGCTTGGTCATAGCAACTACCTCACCGCGGCGCACATATCTAAAAATGTTATTGGCCGCCAAAAGTTTTTTATTGATCAGGGTATCTATCCCGATACTGTGTGATAATTGGAAGTAATCCATGTTCTCAACCAAGGCAATGGTCTTCTTGACGCTTTTTGATTTGGCAACAAGACAGGACATAATATTGGTCTCACTATCTCCGGTAACCGCTATAAAAGCATCCATGTCGTGGATGTTTTCTTCTTCTAACAGCTCTACGTTACGACCATCTCCATTTAAGACCAAAGCTCTTGGCAAGACATCGGCAAGATCTATGGCTTTTTCTTTATTTTTTTCTACGAGCTTAACGTTGAACTTATTGCCACACAAGTCTCTCGCAGTTTTGTAACCAATTTTACTACCGCCCAAAATCATGACATTCTTAATATCCTGCTTCACTTTCCCAGTTAATTTGTGAAGCTCGTCTACCCCTCCCTGTATGGTCATAAAATAGACTTGATCTCCTTCTTTAAAGATGGTATCTCCTCGAGGTATGAGCGTATATTGTGTCCCAAATCGCTGTATAGCGATAGGCATAAAATGCAGTTCTGGAAAAATTTTGGCGGCTTCTTTTACACTTTTCCCTACAAATTGGGCGGTACGCGAGAGTGTGGTACCCACCATAGTAAGGGCTCCGTCTTCAAACTCAAAACTGTCGTTAAACGCACTTTGATTGAGGAGTAATTCAATTTCTGAGGCCGCTAGACTTTCTGGCGAAATAAGCTCATCAATTCCAAATTTTGAAAAGCCTGCAAGTTCTTTGTGTTCAATAAATTCTGTATTGGAAATACGCGCTATGGTTTGCAAGGCTCCTAACTGCTTGGCCAATACACAGGCAGTAATATTGGTGGTTTCGCTAGAAGTGACCGCAATAAGCAAATCTACATTTTCAACCCGCGCATCTTGCAATATCGAAATAGATGTAGCATCTCCCTTTACCGTACGGATATCCAGATGAGTATCGGCATAGGCCAAACTCTCTCTGTTGGTATCAATAAGGGTTATGTCTTGAGACTCGTACGACAACAGTTTGGCAAGATGAAAACCTACTTCTCCGGCCCCTGCAATTATAATCTTCATATACGTTTTACTGAAAAGAAGTACAAAGATAGCCATTAGGTATCACAATTGCACTCCCTTCTGTTTTTGAAAGCCACACAAATTGTTAACCATTAGGCTTTGATTTTTGGAATGCTATTTTTTTGCGCTTTCGCGAAACAGTATATTTGTAAAAAAAATGCAATGGCCAAAAAAGTAACGCCTTACAATGCCTCAGATCAATCCAAGAAGGAACAAGTCGAACAGATGTTTGATACCATCTCTGGAGAGTACGACGGCTTAAACAGAGTGATTTCTTTTGGTATAGATGTCAAATGGCGCAAAAAAGTGGTCAACCTGGTTAAGGCTACCGCACCAGATAGCGTTTTGGATATCGCAACTGGCACCGGAGATTTGATCATACAAATGGCCGAAACAAAGGCTTCAAGACTAGTGGGCTTAGACATCTCTGAGGGAATGTTGTCTGTGGGCCGGAGAAAAATCAAGGCTGCTGCCCTAGACCAGCGTATCGAAATGATACAGGCCGATAGTGAGGCCATGCCATTTGAAGACAATAGCTTTGATGCCATAACCGTAGCTTTTGGGGTACGTAATTTTGAAAACTTAGAAAAAGGCCTGGCCGAAATTCTCAGAGTATTAAAACCAGGAGGTCTATTTGTCATATTGGAAACCTCAGTGCCTACAAAAACACCTTATAAACAAGGATATAACTTCTACAGCAAATACATTCTCCCTGGTATAGGTCGCGTTTTTTCTAAAGACAGAGATGCCTACAAGTATCTTAGCGAAAGTGCTTCTGTTTTTCCTTTTGGAGCTGTTCTCAACAATATTTTGCGCAAAACTGGGTTTAAAGACGTGGATGATAAACCTCAAACTTTTGGCGTTGCCACCATTTACACTGCTTCAAAATAATATGAGACTTATTTTTGCTGTTCTTCTTACTGGATTTTGTCTTCAGACTACTATAGCGCAAACTGGCGGCTGGTTGACCCGCCCCAGAGTTCAGAAACTTCAAAATTTTGATAAACCCACGCTTTCTTGGGGGTATTATTTTGGAATGAATAATCTGGATTTTAATTTTGATTATCGCGAAGATCGACCAGATGTGCAAGTAGAGCGAGAGATGGGTTTTAATGTAGGAATGATAGGTGATCTAAGACTCTCTGAACACATTAATCTTCGTCTGGAACCAGGACTGGTCTATAGCCAGCGCAATTTGATGTATCCAGACAATCCTCTATTTCCTACAGAAGAAGATCAAATCAGAGAAGTAGGTTCAACCTATATTTATGTACCCTTGTTGATACGGTTTTCGACTAAGCGATTAAACAATATCAAACCCTTTACCACTTTTGGGGTAGCCTACGCCTACAATTTGTCGAGTAATGAAAGAAATCCCGATGATAACGCCGATGGTCAGTTTAGAATGTTGTCCAGACCGTTTTTTTACGATATAGGATTTGGTATCGATATGTATCTCGATCGATTTAAGCTTACCCCAAGTATTAGGGGTGTTTTTGCGGTGAGCAATGAATTGATTCCAGATGATGCGATCAATAGCCCCTGGACTAGCAATATTACCAAAATGTCTACCAGAGGTATTTTCTTAAATCTCACCTTTCAATAGCCTATTGGCGTCTACATTCGCTCAGAAATATAGCTGTGGCCGTTGCTACGTTTAAACTTTCGGTGGCTTGTATGTTGCCAAATCTCGGTATGGCCAGAGCAGTGGTAATACTCCTTGTAAGCTCTTTAGAAATACCATTGGCTTCATTGCCCATCACAAGGACAGCTTCTTGAGGTAAGGCTGTGCTATAAACAGATGTACCATCCATAAAGGTGCCTAGCACAGGTCGCGTCTCTTGGGCCAAAAAAGCCTCCAATTGGGTATAGATGATATTGACTCGCGTGAGCGATCCCATAGTAGCCTGAACCACTTTAGGGTTGTAGCAATCTACAGTTTCTTTAGAACAGATGAGCTCTTTAACACCAAACCAATCACATAATCTGATAATCGTACCCAGATTGCCAGGATCTCTTATATCGTCGAGCACAAGACTAAGCCCCTGTCTATTTGGTGCTACTGGCTCAGGAATTTGAAACAAGGCAATCGCTTTTTGAGGGGTCTTTAAAAAACTTACCTTTTTCAAAACAGTAGCGGGCACTTCTTCTATCGATAGCTTTGCATTTTGGGCGGCCTCGACAAAGCCTTCCCGCAGCTGATCTATTTCAGAAGATAGGACCCAAATCCCCTCACAAATCAAAGAAGAAGCCAACAGTTCTTGGATAACTTTAATACCTTCGGCAACAAAGACACCTTCGCGAAGGCGATACTTTTTTTGATTCAGACTCGTTATTCGTTTGATTTGGCTCTTGCTTAACACTATATAAGATGTATTTTTGGATACTTTAAAGACAACCTTGAGGTCTACTCCTGCAAAAATATCATTATTTCTATTAGCATTAGTCCTACTAGTGGGATGTGATGCCACCAAGAGATTACAACCCGACGAGCATCTACTAGAGAAACAACGTATCGTGACCAACGGGACAGAATCTACAGACCCTAGCATTTCTAAAATTTTACTACAACAACCCAACTCCAAAGTAGCGGGTTTACCTATAAAACTCTACGTTTATAATTTGGCGCGGCCCAATATTGATTCAATTATGGCGGCGCAACGCCAAAAACACGTAGGGAAGAAAACCTTCTGGAATCAATTGCTTTCGCGAAAGCAAGTAGAGGGCATACGACAGGGGAAAATCAATTTTAACCAGACCTTAAAAAACATAGGAGAAGCGCCCGCGATTGTTACCGAACCCATTACCAAAAAATCGGCCAATAGACTAAATGCCTATTATGCCAACAACGGTTATTTTAATGCCGAGGTTGACTACGAGATAAAAAAAGACAGTAATCAACGCGCTACAGTTACCTATAAAGTAGAAACAGGTCAACCTTATTATGTTGATAGTATCACGCCAATAATTACGTCCAAAGCTGCAGACTCTATTTTTGAGAAACATCGCGATGAGATGCTTTTTGAAAAAGGTGAACGCTACAGCACCCTAGCCATTAATGCCGAACGCAATCGCATAACCACCTTGTTTAGAAACAACGGTTTGTTTCACTATGAACCAGATCAACTTCGCGTAGTTGTTGACAGTGTAGATACAGGACATAAGGCCAATATAGAAATCGTAATACCCGATAGGCAAGTCACCACTCAGGACAGTGTAACAACCATTCCTTATCAGGTACATAAAGTAAGTAAGATTAATATTGTGACCGATTATAGTTATGCCAATAGAGCGGCTAGTTTTAACGACACCATAGTAGCACAGGGATATAACTTTTTTGCCTACGATAAGATCAATTATCGCATCAAATCGCTTACCGACATGATTCCTTTTGAGCCGGGTGCGATTTATAGAGATAAAGACCGAACCCAAACGCTGAGTCAATTTTCTAGCCTGCGTACCTTTAGATATCCAAGTATTCAGTACCGCGCAGACCCCGAAGATAGCACGGGCAGAGATCTGATTGCCACCATACGATTAACTCCTTTAGAAAAATACAAACTCAGAGCCGATTTTGACGTGTCTACGTCCAATATTCAGGATGTAGGGCTTGCTGGATTTGGATCTCTCTTGATTAGAAATTTATTTAAAGGAGCAGAAACTCTTGAAATTTCTGGGCGCGGTAGTATAGGTGCCTCTGATGATGCGGCCAATGAGGGCAATGGCTTTTTTAATATTACCGAAATTGGGGCCGATCTCAATCTCACCTTCCCTAGGATATTTTTTCCTTTGAATACTTCAAATATTATCCCAGCTTCTTACAGACCTAACACCACTTTTAATGTGGGGCTTAGTACCCAACAAAACATAGGGCTTGACAAACAAAATGTACAGGGCACACTAAGATACAACTGGTTTCCTAGAAGTACGAGATCGTTTCGTTTTGACCTTATTGATGCCCAATACATTCGCAACTTGCGCACCGATAATTACTTTAATATCTATACCAATAGTTTTAATGACCTTAATAGCATTGCGGTAGATAACTTTGACAATGTTAATCCAGATTTTTTTGTTATCGACGATAATGGTAATCCAAGATTGACAATAAAAGACGGTGGGGCCACTCAATTTATATCGGCAGTACAAAACAACGAAGTTGCAGGTCTTAGCACCGCAGAGCGCAGAGAAGTTAATGCTATTGAAGAGAGACGGGTACGTCTTACAGAAAACAACCTTATACTCGCTACTAATTTTTCATATATCTATAACAACCGTCAAAACTTATTTGACGACACCTTTACGCGTTTGCGCTTACGACTCGAACTAGCGGGTAATTTGTTAGACTTTATCTCTTCTACTGCCAACTTGCCAACAAACGATGAGGGCAATTCTCGCATCTTTGGGGTGGTATTTTCTCAATACGCCAAGACTGAAATTGATTTTATAAGACATTGGGATGTTGGTAATGAAAATATTCTGGCCTTTAGAATGTTTGGTGGTCTGGCTGTGCCCTATGGCAATGCAAATAGCATCCCGTTTACGCGTAGTTTTTTTGGAGGAGGATCTAATGACAACCGTGCCTGGCAGGCCTATCAGTTAGGCCCTGGTCGCAGTGGTGGTCCTAACGAATTTAATGAAGCCAATATGAAACTGGCTATGAACATTGAACATCGATTTACAGTATTAGGCGCTTTAAAAGGAGCGCTATTTATAGATGCTGGTAATATTTGGAACGTGTTTGATAATGTGGAAGATCCTGGCGCTCAATTTACAGGTTTTAAAAGTTTACAAGATACTGGTATTGGTACTGGAATTGGATTGCGCTATGACTTTGACTTCTTTGTCTTTAGATTTGATGTAGGTTTTAAAACCTACAATCCTGCCCTCCCTTTAGGCAACAGATGGTTTAAAGAATACAACTTTGCCAATGCCGTTTACAATATAGGAATTAACTACCCTTTTTAACCGCCACCGTCATAGACATCCTTTTTATACAATGCAGGGGTCGCAATCGTTGTCGTGATCTAGGTGTGATCACACTGGCTTCTGCCCTATTTTTTCTTATTTTTACGGTTCTAAAACAGACATCTTATTATGGCTCATCAAATAAAACCAGGAGTAGCGACAGGTCGCGAAGTACAAGAAATTTTTAATTATGCTAAGGAAAAAGGCTTTGCGCTTCCTGCGGTCAATGTCATTGGTTCTAACTCGATCAATACCGTCTTAGAAACTGCAGTGGCTTTAAATGCTCCTGTTATTGTTCAATTTAGTAATGGTGGGGCTCAGTTTAATGCTGGTAAAGGCTTATCAAACGAAGATCAGAAAGCCGCCATAGCGGGGTCTGTAGCTGGAGCAAAACATGTGCACGAAATGGCCAAAGCATACGGAGCAACCGTGATCTTACACACCGATCACTGTGCCAAAAAGCTCTTACCCTGGATTGACGGATTACTCGATGCCAGCGAACAACATTTCAAAGAAACCGGCAAACCTTTATACAGCTCTCATATGATTGATTTGAGTGAAGAGCCGCTGGAAGAAAATATTGAAATCTGTAAAACCTATCTAAAGCGCATGAGTGCTATGGGAATGACTTTGGAGATCGAACTGGGTATCACTGGAGGAGAAGAAGACGGTGTAGATAATACCGATGTAGACGATTCCAAATTGTACACTCAGCCCGAAGAAGTGGCCTATGCCTATGAAGAATTATTAAAAATCAGTGATCAATTTACCATTGCTGCTGCCTTTGGAAATGTACACGGTGTTTACAAGCCTGGAAACGTAAAATTAACTCCAAAAATCTTAAAAAATTCTCAAGAATTTATTTCAAAAAAATACAACTTACCACATAATACAATAGACTTTGTATTTCATGGTGGTTCTGGTTCTACACTAGAAGAAATTAGAGAAGCTATTGGTTATGGTGTTATAAAAATGAATATTGATACTGATATGCAATATGCATTTATGTCTGGAGTTAGAGATTACATGGGAGAAAAAGAAGCGTATCTTAAAACTCAAATAGGAAGCCCTGATGGACCAGACTCCCCAAATAAAAAATATTATGACCCACGTGTTTGGTTACGCAAAGGTGAAAACGCATTTGTTGAAAGGTTGAAAAAAGCATTTGAAGACTTAAACAACGTGAATACCTTATAATCAATAAACTAACAAATTATAGCCCTGTTTTAAACTATTTAAAGCAGGGTTTTTTAGTTTAAATACAGCTATCGTAAAAATAGAAAACAGTATTAAATGTCTACTTTTTTCTACTATAATTCATAATTTTGTACGTTTGCAAAGACTAACTAATTTCAATTTTAAGAGACTCTTAAAATTATAACACTAAAATCTGAAATCAACATGGCTTGGTTTAAAAGAAAAGATAAAGGAATTCAGACGTCAACTGAAGAAAAAAAAGACACTCCTAAAGGTCTTTGGTATAAATCTCCAACCGGAAAAATAGTAGACACAAAAGAACTAGCTCAAAATTTTTATGTGAGCGCGGAAGACGGCTACCATGTAAGAATAGGATGTAAAGAATATTTTGAAATACTATTTGATGACAATAAATTTAAAGAACTAGACACAGATTTAACTTCTAAAGATCCTTTAAAATTTGTTGATACTAAAAAATACCCAGACCGTCTAAAAGCTGCCCAAACTAAAACAAATCTAAAAGATGCAGTACGTACAGCGGTTGGAAAATCTATGGGTAAAGACCTCGTCATTGCATGTATGGACTTTAGTTTCATCGGAGGTTCTATGGGAAGTGTTGTTGGGGAAAAAATCGCCAGGGCCATAGATTATGCAATCAAGAAGAAGGTACCTTTTGTAATGATTTCAAAATCGGGAGGCGCCCGAATGATGGAAGCCGCATTGTCATTAATGCAATTGG
>CAZJWI010000275.1:0-28242 GCA_964549485.1 uncultured Flavobacteriaceae bacterium | reverse complement strand
CGATTGTTTTCGCCACCGAGCGAAATTAAAAAACGCGTACACCAGATGATTGATGCTTTTGGCAAGGATCGGTATATCGTTAATTTAGGCCACGGGATTTTACCCAATATCCCTTTAGAGAATGCTGGAGCCTTTATTGAAGCCGTTAAAGAGTATAGCGCTTAGTGAATTTGCATTCCATCATACGATCGATGGATTTCAGAAAACTCTGGAGCCTCGGCCTTTTGGGTCTTAAACATCCGCTTTACATCTGGCCCACCTATACGGCTACTCGTCAATGTATCGCTATTTGCAATCAAAAATTTGGTGATTTGCACCATAAAAATGGACCCGAGAACGCTTTTAGACACGCGCTTTGGAATAGCTTGATTGTACTTAAATCGCTTCGGGCAGGACGCAAATTGGACAAAGCAGTTTTATGGGCAAAAAAGGTTACAGACTGGCATGAAGAATTTTCGCCCAATGAGCCGCTGGCCAAAGCGATGGACCTTCACAACAATCAAATGGGGAGAGATCTTATCAAACGCAGGCCCGATCTTGAAGCTGAAAACTTAATAGAAACACTACTTCTGTTAATGCAACAGTCTGAGTACATTGACCATCTCGACAAACTAAAAATGCATAAGAAACATCTTTTAGAAACCGCAACTGTATCTTTGGTACATATCGAAAAAAAGAGTGACCATCATGATTAAGGGAATAGGAATCGGCTTAAAGACATATGCAAATTCGTTAGGACTTATAAGTAAACTAGGGTTGTGGAAGTATTTTGCCATTCCTATGATTATAAGTGTGCTCACGGCAACGGCTATTGGGTTCTCTGCCTATGGTTTTTCTGACAATATTGGCGGGTTGATTTCGGGCCTATGGGTATGGGACTGGGGCTCAGGTGTTGTCGATACAATAGCCGAAGTATTTGGTGGTATAGTTATTATTGCTATTGGTCTTATTCTTTACAAACATATTATCATGGCCTTTAGCGCTCCTTTTATGAGCCCGGTATCCGAAAAGATTGAAGCCTATTTACACCATGGACAACGCAGTCATCGCGATACGAGTTTTATGGAGCAATTATGGCGTGGTATTCGGATTAACCTGCGCAACCTGGGGTTAGAATTGTTATTGACCCTACCTATTTTATTGATCGGGCTTATACCGGTTATTGGTATCTTTTCTACCCTTTTACTGTTTTTGGTGCAGGCCTATTATGCTGGGTTTGGAAATATGGATTATACCCTTGAGCGACATTTTAAATACAGAGAAAGTGTTGATTTTGTAAAGAGCAAAAGAGGTTATGCTATTGGGAATGGAATTGTATTTATGCTATTTCTTTTAATCCCCGTGGTGGGTATCATTTTGGTATTACCTATTTCGGTCACAGCGGCTACCGTACAAACCGTGCGCCTGATAGACCACCAGAAAACCAATCCTAGCCCAGCCAGCCCAACAACTCAATTACCTAAAGATTAATTGTCTATGAAAGATGCTTTTGTCTCCTATATCAGAAATTTACAAGATCGGATTTGTTCACGTCTCGAAGAAATTGATGGCTTAGCCCATTTTCAAGAAGATCTCTGGAAAAGACCACAAGGTGGTGGAGGACGTACCCGAGTAATTGCTAATGGAGCCGTCTTTGAAAAGGGCGGTGTAAATATCTCAGAGGTACACGGAGAACTTCCTAAATCTATGCAAGACTATTTCGGGGTCAAAGACGCTCATTTCTTTGCTTGCGGGTTGAGCCTGGTTTTACACCCTGTAAATCCTATGGTGCCCACAGTACACGCAAACTGGCGGTATTTTGAAATGTATGATCCCAAGGGCAATCTGGTAGATCAGTGGTTTGGTGGCGGGCAAGATTTGACTCCTTATTATCTTTTTGACGAAGATGCCATTCACTTTCACCATGTATGCAAGACCGCCTGCGATGCGCATGACCCTGCATTTTATCCCAACTACAAACACCGATGTGATACCTACTTTTACAATAGCCACCGCAAAGAGGCCAGAGGCATTGGAGGCTTGTTTTTTGATTACCTCAAGGCCACAGAATCTCGCAGTATGCAAGATTGGTATAATTTTGTAACCACAGTAGGCGATAGTTTCTTAGAGGCTTATGTCCCAATTGTAGAGCGAAGACAATCTCTCGCTTTCGCGAAAGCGCAAAGAGACTGGCAAGAAATACGCCGAGGAAGATATGTTGAATTTAATCTCGTTCATGACAAGGGAACGCTTTTTGGACTTAAAACTGATGGGAGGATAGAGAGCATCTTGATGAGTTTGCCTCCCAAAGTGCAATGGGTGTACGATCATGTGCCAGCAGCAGGAAGCGAAGAAGCACGTCTAGTTGAGGTATTGCAAAACCCAAAAGAATGGGTGTAAGTATCTCCTTAAAATAATATCTAATTAAATCAAAACCTATGTTTCCACTTAGAAGAAATCGCAGATTACGAAGCTCTGAAGCCATGCGCAGTTTGGTACGCGAAACCCTTTTATCTCCTGATGACTTTATCGTACCGCTGTTTATAGTAGAAGGTAAGGGGGTCAAAGAGGAGATCGCTTCTATGCCTGGATATTATAGATATAGTCTGGATAATATTAAAAAAGAGGTAAGCACGCTATGGGATATGGGTCTTAAATCAGTCCTGTTATTTGTTAAAGTGCCAGATGCGTTAAAGGATAATGCGGGCAGCGAGGCTATTAATCCTGAGGGTCTTATGCAGCAAGCCATTAAGACTGTTAAAGACACCGTGCCAGAAATGATCGTAATGACAGATGTGGCTTTGGACCCCTATTCGATATATGGACATGACGGCGTGGTGGGCCAAGGCGAGATCCTAAACGACGATACCAATGCCATTTTGGCCGAAATGGGGCTCTCTCATGCCAGGGCTGGAGCAGATGTACTGGCCCCAAGTGATATGATGGATGGTCGCATTTTTGAAATCCGAACTCTTCTAGAAGATGAAGGTTTTGATCATACTGCCATTATGAGCTATAGTGCCAAGTATGCCTCTTCTTTTTACGGTCCTTTTAGAGATGCCCTAGACAGTGCACCTGTAGACCAAAGAGAAATACCCAAGGATAAAAAGACCTATCAAATGGATTTTGCCAATCGGGGCGAAGCAATTAAAGAAACCCTAATGGATATAGAAGAAGGGGCTGATATTGTCATGGTCAAACCGGGTCTATGCTATCTCGATATTGTACGTGATCTTAGAGAGGTCATTGATGTGCCTATTGCCGTATATCAAGTAAGCGGAGAATACGCTATGCTCAAAGCGGCAGCCGAAAAAGGATGGTTGGATCACGACGCTGTGATGCTCGAACAACTAACAGCAATCAAGAGAGCCGGTGCGCAGATGATTGCCAGCTATTTTGCCAAAGATGTGGTGAAGCTGCTATAAAAGTAACACATCACCTACATTGTCATAGTAATGTATTAACCTACTGCTACTGCGATATAACCCTCCACTAGAAGGGTAGACCATAGAACTTTTCGCAAAAGCGTAATAAAATGCATACCTTTACGAAAACACCACTATAAACCATGGGTCAACTCCTACTTTGGGCGGCAATTTCAATTTTCTTTTCCTTTTTATGCTCTATACTTGAAGCCGTATTGCTAAGTGTCACGCCTACCTTTCTTAATGTTAAAAAAACAGAAGGTAAATCCTATGCGATCAGTCTTGAGCAATTAAAACAAGATGTAGATAAACCCTTAATAGCGATACTTACCTTAAACACCCTTGCGCATACTGTTGGGGCCATGATGGTTGGTAAAGTTGCTGCCACCTTATATCCTGATTTTGACTTATACGGGATCAATTTTGTTGGATTGGTATCTGGAATTATGACATTTTTGATCTTGGTGGCTTCAGAAATCATACCTAAAACTATTGGGGCAACCTATTGGAAACAGCTCGCCAATTTTACGGCCAAGGCCCTCAACATATTGATATTTCCTTTGAAGTGGACAGGCATATTGTGGTTGTTACAACGTACTACAAAATTGGTTGGGGGTAAAGGGCATCACGGCAGTGTATTGAGCAGAGAAGACTTTACGGTCATGGCACAAATGGCAAGTGATGATGGCGTATTTGAAGAGTCTGAGTCTAAAATACTGAACAACCTGCTCACCTTTAAAGAAGTCTTAACCAAAGATGTAATGACGCCTAGAACAGTAATGAAAACTGCTTCGGCCAGTACAACAGTGGCCACTTTTTTTAAAGATAATCAGGAATTACGGTTTTCTCGTATTCCTATCTACCAGACCAATGTAGATCATATTTCGGGCATCGTTTTAAAAAGTGAAGTATATCGCGAGATGGCTTTAGACAATCACAGTACCACCCTTGCCGATCTTGAGCGACCCATTTTGGTTACCAATAGAAACTTACCCATTCCAGATCTTTTCGAGGAGCTAATATCAACCAAAAATCACATTGCACTGGTGGTTGACGAATATGGAACCACTAGCGGTTTGGTCACTATGGAAGACGTGATAGAAACGCTGTTAGGACTTGAAATCATGGACGAAAGTGACCACGTGGCCGACCTGCAAACATTGGCACGCCGCAAATGGGAGAAAAGAGCTCAAGAATTAGGTTTAATTGAGGATCAACCTACTAGCGATGATTAAGATGCGATTTCTTTTGTTATGGACGTTATTGAGTGCTTTGACCATCACAGCACAGCAAACTACACCAAAAAATGCTTTTCTTGAAAAATGGCAAAACTCTCGGGATTATTTGATTGCGATTGCCGAGGCCATGCCCGAAGACCACTACAACTATAAACCAACTTTACGACAAATGGAGTTTGGTGCTCAGCTATTACACATTCGCGGAAATATGCTCTGGCTGGGGAATACTTATTTCACCGCTATCCCTTTTGACCGGTCGTCACTTACTAAAGATATTCCTGAAGGCAAGGCCAATATTATCAAAGCATTGCAAGACTCATTTGATGCTGTATATCAATTTGTTGAAGCGGCAGAAGAAGCGACACTCACTACTACGGTTGACTTTTTTGCAGGACCAAAATCAAAGCTTCAAATTCTTAACTTGCTTCACGATCACGTGACCCATCACAGAGGACAACTAGTTGTATACCTCAATCTTAATGATATCGAACCGCCTGGATATAGCGGGTGGTAGCAGCCTTGTATTTGTGCTGTCTCTACTTATTCTTTGGCTTTATTGGCCTTATTGATATTGCGCAATATCGTCGTTAGAAATTGTGATACATCATAGGGTTTTAAAATGATGTCATCCATGCCAGAGTCCATTATAGTTGCTCTCATTTCGTCTAGTTCGACGGCTGTTAGGGCTACGATAGGTGTAGTTGTATTAAACTCTCGAATCTGTAAAGTGGCTTGAATCCCATCAATTTTTGGCATATGAATATCCATAAGGATAAGATCATAAGTATTTGATTTGACCATAGCTATGGCCTGAGCACCATCATCGGCAAGACTACACTGAAATTGACGCTTTTCAAGAATTTTTTGTGTGATCTTCTGGTTGATTCGATTGTCATCTACCACTAAAATGTGGATATTTTTTAAAGAGTGAATGGTGTGATCTCCTCCTATAGCTACATCCTTGGTTTCTTCAAGATCCAAGTCACGATCTTGATTAGATTCCAAATTGATTATAAATGAAAACGTGGACCCTTCTCCAATCTTACTTTCTAAAGTAATTTCACTATCGTATAAGGCCAGTAATTTTTTAACAATAGGTAGGCCAAGACCCGTCCCCTGGTAATTGTAATTTCTATTTTCGACTTGAGAAAACTCTTCAAAAATGGTCTTTTGTTTACTTTTGGGGATACCTATCCCGTCATCTTTGACGGTAAACTTTGTGCGATAATACCCCTCTTTGGTTTTTTCTACCAATTGGATAGACACCCAAATATTTCCATTCTCATTAAACTTGATCGCGTTGCCAATCAAGTTCATCAAAATTTGTGATAATCTTACCGAATCACCTACTAACTTATTTGGAATTTGCTCATCTATCTCTAAATGGATCGTATTCTTATTTTGTTCGAGACTAAACTCAAAAGAACGCGTAATACTTTGGGTTAAGGTAGATAGTCTAAATGGTGTATGTTCTAACCTAACCCCTTGAGCATCCATCTTATTTAAAAGCAGGACATCGTTTATAAGCGCAAGAAGATAGTCTGCCGAGAATTTTAAAGATTGTAAATCTTCTTGATGGGTTTTGATGGCTTTCTCCTCTAGCAAAATCGAAGCAATGCCTATTACCCCATAAAGAGGTGTTCGCAATTCGTGACTTACCGTTGAAAAAAACTGTGTTTTCATCTTAGACAGATGCTCGGCTTCTTCTTTTGCAATTTGTAGCTCGTGATTTCTTTCGCGTAAGCGCTTTACCAAATCTCTACGTGATTTAAACGCCAAAATTAATGTGATGAGCGCAACGAGTAAGACCACAGAAGAAATGATAAAAATAAGATTGAGTTCACTCGATTTTTCTACCAGCTGATCACTGATTTGCTGCTCCTTTTTTGCCGCTTGCAGATCTCGTTCAATCTGTTTGAGGTTGAGCTTGGCACTAGCTGCTTGAATCTCACTTAATTTATCAGACTCATAAACGCGCTTTTCATAGGCTGTATACTTTTTGTAATAAGCCAAAGCGGTTTCATAATCCTTTTGCAATTCCTTTAATTGGGCAAAGTATTGATACACCTCAGCACCTTCGGTAAATAATTGCTGTGCATCGGCGAGTTGGGCGGCAGCGCTAAGTTGTTCTTCGGCCAGGACGAAATTGTTCTTAGTTAAGTAATAGCGACCTAAAAGTGTTTTAATCGCAACCGTAAATTGAATGTCGATTGGTGATTGATCAGAGAGTCTTTTGGCCTTTAACAAATAGGGATAAGCTTGATCTGGCATGTCTTCGTCCAGATAAGTCCAGGCTATATTGACATATGGGGTAGCATTTTCTCTTTGTTTATTGAGCTTGTCATTAATGGCAATACTCTTCTGGTAATATTCTATTCCCTTTTGATAATTGGCCTTACCATCAGATTCTACATTACCAAGACTAATATAAGCCCATGATAAAAGACTATCTACCTGCATCTTTTTGGCGATCTCAAGTCCTTTCTCATAAGACTGACGCGCCAAGAGGGTGTCCTTAATATTGGTGTATACATCGCCTAATAGGTTATAACCTTCAAATTGATAATAGTCATAACTGCCAGCCTCGGCCATTGAGATAAGCTTACTGCTGTATTTGATCGCTTCGGTAGTGTTATAGGCGTAGAGATTGGTAGCGGCTAATTGTGCATAGTGCTCCAAACTATCCTTTGACACAGTCTTGTCCTGTGCTTTGACCATAGAAGTCAAAAACAGAAATACCAGACCACAAATAAATTTAAAGCGAGTCATATATTCAGATAAAGGGGTGAACAAAGCTAGGTATAATGCGTGGTATACACAATAATTTTGAGAGGTTGCTCTTTTAAAAAATTCACTAAAATTCGATATCTTTAATTTATGGATCGAGCCGTGATAACCACCCCAATGGGCAATCTGGAAATTCTAGGAAATCACAAAGGAATAACTGCCGTAACCTTTGTAGATCAGCCCTCTACGGCTAGCACTTCTATGGCTGAGCCTCTACACCGTGCCAAAGAGCAACTACAAGAGTATTTTGACAAAAATCGTCAAACTTTTGAATTGGATTTGGCTCCAGAGGGCACCGAGTTTCAAAAGAGAGTATGGAATGAATTGGCCCAGGTCCCTTATGGGCACACAGTATCATATATGGAAATTGCTAAGAGATTGGGTGATCCTAAGGTGATTAGAGCAGCGGCGAGTGCCAATGGTAAAAATCCTATCGCCATTATCATACCATGTCACCGTATTATTGGTAGCGACGGCTCACTTACCGGATATGCAGCAGGCTTAGATCGAAAAAAACAACTGTTAGAACTTGAAAGCAATTATATACAAGGTCGCTTATTTTAACACTGTGACTACTCCTATTTAACCCAATACTTTTGCACTTTATGAAATTTTTTAAAACACTACTCAAATTCATTTTAGGACTTATTGTAGTAGGGGTTTTGCTACTCTTTATCACAGATTACGAATATATCTTAAAAGGAGTGCGCGTAGTTTATATGACAGGACACACGACCGCTTTTATAGACGATCATGGTTATTTTGAGAATACCGTTATAGACAAAGGTCAAAGCCAACCTTGGCCAAAACACTCACAGTATAATACCGTCGCTCCAACAGCTGCCTTGACACAAACCAATGAGCAGCTTGGCACTGTTGCTTTTCTTATCATCAAAAATGACAGTCTTTGGTATGAAGACTATGCAGAAGATTATGGCCCAGAGTCAACAACCAATAGCTTTTCTATGGCAAAAAGTATTACCTCAGCCTTATTGGGCAAAGCTATTCAAGACGGCTATATTAAAAGTTTGGATCAACCCATCGGAGATTTCTATCCAAAATTTAAAGAGGCAAAGACAACGGTGGGAGATTTGGCTTCGATGGCAAGTGGGCTTGACTGGGAGGAAAGCTATAAAAGCCCCTTTAGTGTTACAGCTAGAGCCTATTATGACGATGATCTGGCTGAGACAATTCTCAACCAAAACGTAACAGAAACCCCTGGGCAATCTTTTAAATATTTGAGTGGTAATACGCAATTACTAGGTATGATTATTCAGAAAGCCACTGGCCAACCCCTGGCGCAGTATCTGGAGAAAAGCTTTTGGAAGCCCCTGGGTATGGAACAGGATGCTTTATGGCAAATGGATGACAAGACCAATAAACTAGTCAAAACGTATTGTTGTATAGCCAGCAACGCCAGAGATTTTGCCCGTTTTGGTAAATTGTATAAAAATAACGGCAGGTGGAATGGGGAGCAAATTTTGCCGTCGGGATATGTGGCCCAAAGTATTGTGCCTAGATTTGAAGCCCATCCCGAATACGGGTATGGCTTCTGGCTTAGCGATCATAAAGACAAACAAATTTTTGTGATGCGCGGTATCTTGGGACAATATGTTATTACGATCCCTGAAGATGATCTCATCATTGTGCGTTTAGGACATCAACGCGGAAATTTTGCGGCAGGCAAACCCTTTACTCAAGACTTTTATGACTATATCGATGCGGCCTATGACATGCTAGCCAAAAAAAGTTAACAGATTGCTATTTAACACCGTATTGGCAATTTTTGCGTTGTACAATGTGTTTTTTTGACATTCAATCAATCAACTCTCATAATGTATAAATTAAGTACACTTATTCTAGGACTGATGGCTTCTCTTCATCTTGTAGCCCAGCAGGAAGCCGCTCACTATAGTTTTGAACCCAATGATTCTAATACTTCACAATGGTATGGCTTTGGAGACGGAAATTATCTAGTGGCATTAGACAAGGATGTCTATCACGATGGTGCCACCTCGGTGCGCATTGAAAGTAAGCCTGATAGTAAACAATTTCAGCCCTTCACTTTTTCTATACCAGCAAATTTTGGTGGACGCAAAATTCAATTAAGTGGTTGGATGAAATCTGAAAATATTCGTGGTGGTTATGCTTCCTTTTGGTTGCGTATAGACCCAGATGTAGGTTTTACCAATATGGGAAGTGAGGTCTTAAGCGGTACTACAGACTGGAAAAAATATACCCTCGAACTCGATCTTAAACCCGGAGAGGCTAAGAAAATTGTTTTTGGTGCCTTACTCTCAGGACAGGGAAAAGTCTGGGTTGATGATATTTCACTCACTGTAGATGGAAAACCACTCGATCAGGCACCACCGCTACAGCTCACCAAGGCGCAAGAAGATACTGCCTTTGACAAGGGTTCAGGCTTTGAGATTCAGACTTTAACAGCGCAACAACTTAAGAACTTAGATCTTTTAGGTAGGGTTTGGGGATTTTTAAAATACCATCATCCAGCTATCGCTAAGGGAGACTACAATTGGGATTATGAGTTGTTTAGACATATAGAAGCCATTGCTTTCGCGAAAGCAGATTCTGTTAGAGATCAATTATTACTTGAGTGGATCGAATCATTAGGACCTCTTGAAGCGTTTGAAAAATGTAAGCCAACTCCAGAAACTGCGGTAATCAAACCAGACCATAGGTGGTTTACCAATGGAGCCATCTCTGAGGATCTCGCCCAAAAATTACAAGAGGTATATCAAAAGAGACATCAGGGCAACCATTATTATGTAGATACCCAGATCAATGTAGGTAACCCCGTATTTAAAAATGAAAAATCCTACCCAGATATGCCCTATCCTGACACAGGATTTAGGCTGCTTGGGCTTTTCCGATATTGGAATATCATACAGTATTATTTTCCGTATAAGGACATCACAGACACCGATTGGGATACTGTATTGACTAGTTACATCCCCATTTTTATTGATGCCAAAGATGAGTTAGAATACGAAAAAGCCAATCTCCGACTTATTGGAGAAGTACAGGACACTCACGCCAATGTTTGGGGCGGGGCCGATAAATATCAAGCCACCATAGGAAGTAAATACCCCCCAGTACGTGCCGCGTTTGTAGAGAATGAGCTTGTAGTGGTTGATTATTACAATCCCGAAATGAAGCCCACTGTAGGTCTTGAATTAGGAGATGTTATTACTCATATTGATAATAGAGCAGTCAAAGATATTATAAAAGAACGCTTGCCATTTTACCCTGCCTCCAATGACGCGGCAAGGGCTAGAGATATTGCCGAAAATATCTTGAAAAGCGATCGAGAAAAGATAGTACTCAAGATCGAGCGTGATGGTCAAAATTTGACAAAGGAGATCCCTATGTTTCTTAGAGATGAATTGGATTATTACCGTTGGTACCGTCGCAATAGCGAAGCTCCAAGTTTTAAAATGTTACCAGGTAATATAGGTTATATCTCTTTGGCCAACATAAGCAGAGACGATCCCAAAAAAATAAAAAAAGCCTTTATCAATTGCAAAGGAATCATCATCGATATCAGAAATTATCCCTCGGCTTTTATGCCCTTTGCCTTAGGTGAATTTATAGCCCCTGGCAATACCGAATTTGTCAAATTTACAACGGTAGACCCCTCCAATCCTGGTACCTTTATAATGGGGAAACCACTAGCTACAGGAGCTGGCAAAAAAGCACAGTTTCAAGGAAAAGTAGTGGTGCTTGTAAATGAACTTAGTCAAAGCCAGGCCGAATATACCGCCATGGCCTTTAGAGCAGCTCCTAACACCACCATTATAGGAAGCACTACAGCAGGTGCCGACGGGAATGTGTCTCGTTTTAATCTCCCAGGCGGGTTAAGAACCATGATTTCTGGAATAGGTGTGTTCTATCCCGATGGTAGCCCAACACAACGAGTAGGTATTGTCCCAGATATTGAGGTAACTCCTAGTATACAAGGTATCAAAGAAGGACGAGACGAGCTATTAGAAAGCGCCATTGGTGTGATAGAACAGGTAAAGCAATAGACAGCATAATTATTTGTAACTTCATTTGACAATAGACGCTGTCTAGATGAAGTTATTTTCGATATCCGAATTTTTTACAAAGGCAACGGCAGCCTTTAGACGCTTTCCCTTTACCTTAAGCTGGGCGCTTTTAGGCACGGTGCTCATTGTTTACTGGATAGAGATTGACCATCATCTCTTTTTTGAAAATCGCTATAGGGAGGTCTTGGTGATCACCCTAGGAATTAGCTGGCTTATAGGTAGTCAGTTTTATATTGAGCAGTTTAAAGCCTACAAAAGGCTATGGTGGTTAAAAATAATAGTAATCCTTGCAGTCTGCGCTTTCTATTTTTTACTACCTGCAGACAGCGCTCAAACTACAGATCCCGAACCATTAGTACGCTATGCTATCTTCTTATTGGGCGGGCATTTAAGTTTACTTTTTGCCCCATTTATCACCGTGTGGCACCCCAAAGCCTATTGGAATTATTTGAGCAATAGCCTGGTGGCCGTGGCGCGTAGTTTACTCTTTGCCGGGTTCTTATATCTAGGACTCGTATTGGCCTTACTCGCAGTACAATTTTTATTTTCAATAGATATCCCAGAGCGACGGTATCTCATGTTATTTGTAGTCTGTCTGGGTATTGTACACACCTGGGTCTATCTCGCTGATTTTCCAGCACTCATACAGCATAATATACATATGCACTTTCATAAGGCCACCGCGGCTTTTGTCAAGTTTATTCTTATCCCGTTGGCCCTGTTATACATTGTGATCTTGTATGCCTATGCCCTTAAGATTGTGATTAATTGGGAGTTGCCCAAGGGCTGGGTGAGTTATTTGATTACGGCCTTGGCAGGACTTTTGTTGCTTATACAATTTATCATTCACCCCGTTAGAATACGTCATGAATCTCGGCTTATTCGCAAATTTCAACCGCTTTGCTATTGGTTGTTTTTGCCTTTATTACCGCTATTATTTGTGGCAATCTACAAACGCGTGCACGATTACGGAATCACGGTTCCGAGATACTATTTAATAATGCTAGCGCTTTTTATAACGGCAGCGGTCATCTATCTACTTTTTAGTCGAAAACAGCAATTACGAGTATTACCCATAGCACTTGTCCTTATACTTCTAGGCGGCTCCTTTGGGTTTTGGGGCGCTTTTTCGGTCTCAATAAAGAGTCAAAAGCAGCAGTTGAGAGAGTTGTTTAACGCTTTCGCGAAAGCAGATACCAGACCAGCAAAAACCGAACCCACCATTATTAGAAATACCGATAAAAATAACAGCAGAGGGAAAATCACACCTCAAGACAGCTTCACACAGATAACAGTTACCCATACTAGCGATTCTATAACAATAAGCGCCGCCCAAGCCAATCGTTTTCAAGACATTATCCGTTATTTGCAAAAGCGAGGGGCCACCACAGAGATAGCCGAAGCCATAGGATATGACCCCACGCTTTTCGATAGTAAACAATCGTATTGGGAAATTGCCGATTTTATCTTAGAACGTGAAGGCATTACTGCGCTCGAAGCTAGTTTAGATACTTCGTTTAGAAGTTTTCTGGCTCCCTATGACGCTGCCATACCTATAGAAAACTATCAATGGCTTCGCTCGATGTATCTCAACTCAGAGCAAAAGACTTGCCACCCCGAGCAGATGCTGCAAGCTTATTGTTTTGTGCTCAACTCCGAACAAACCGCGATAATTGTTAAAAAACAGAATCAAGAAGTACTCGAGTTAAATTTTGAATCGCTCAAAAAGGAATTAGTAGAACGTCCTATCCAAGATGGTTCAAATATCCCACTAGAACAGCTGATGATAGGTGGCGAGAACGATAGTATACGTATAAAGATCTATTTTACCGAACTCTATATTAACTTTGCTAATAACACCCGAGGAGAATTGAATTCAAAAATTCAGGTGCTATTGGATCAGAAGTATGATTGAAAGACTATCGTTAGAAAACGTTCTATTCTTAGATATAGAAACAGTGCCCTTGTTTGAGCATTATTCAGAAATGAATCCGGTCCAACAACAGCTATGGACAGACAAGACCAAGTATCTCAGAAAAGAAGAGCACAGTCCAGAATCGTTTTATGAGCGTGCAGGTATCTGGGCCGAATTTGGTAAAATTGTCTGTATTTCGGTAGGCTATTTTACCGAGTTCTCAGGTGAAAGACAATTTCGAACAACCTCATTTTTTGGAGATGAAAAACAATTGCTTCAAGAGTTTAAAAACTTATTAGACAGCCATTTTAATCGCAATTATCATCTGCTTTGTGCGCATAACGGAAAAGAGTTTGACTTTCCTTATATCGCCAGACGCATGATCATTCATAGTATTACATTACCTTCAAAGCTGAATTTATTTGGCAAAAAGCCATGGCAAATTCCTCATATTGATACCTTAGATTTATGGAAGTTTGGAGATTACAAACACTACACTTCCTTAAAATTGTTGACCCATGTTTTGGGCATTCCTTCTCCTAAAGACGATATAGATGGAAGTCAGGTAAGCGCTGTTTATTACCAAGATCAAGACATTGATCGCATTGTATCCTATTGCGAAAAAGACACCGTTGCTGTAGCGCAAATACTGCTACGTCTTAAAAACGAACCGCTGTTAACCGATGATGAAATTCTCTCGGTATAGTACTTAAAGACCGCCCTCTATATATTTAAAATATGGGTAGGCTTGTGATCCTACCCAAAAAACCTGACCAATACAAAGTAAGATTAGGTGATTTTTCCTGCTTTAAAAAGCTAAAAAAAAGCCCGACCTCAAATTGAGGCCGGGCAATCTTCACAATAATGGTTAGTGTTAAAACTTATTGCTTGATAAAGCGTTTGTTCATAGAAGTAGTACCAACGGTAACTTCTATCATATATACGCCAGCTTCTAGATTAGAGACGTCAAGGGTACTATTAAAAGATCCTGAACGTACGGTTTGTCCTAATAGATTGTAAATAGCATAGGTATCAGCATCGACGCCTTGAACGTTGATATTGAGCTGCCCACGACTTACTGGGTTAGGATAAATTGAGAAAGCAAAGCTCTCTAAACCATCCTGATTAGAAGCATCTAATCCGGATCCATCATTAGAAGTGAACGAAGAACTTGAGCCAATATTGACGATATAATCTTCAACTTCTCCGTATTGGAAACTTTCACAAGCTGTTGGTACTCCGTTATACTTCATAGAAACACGCATACGAGTTGGGCCATTTGAGGCACCTGAAGGCGTATTAAAGCTACCCGTTATTGGTGTAGCAGTAGTTGCCGATCTTGTAAATACTGTCTCTCCAGCATCGGTAAAATCACCATCGCGATTCCAATCTACAAATACAGCATAACCCTCACTATAAACAGTTCCTGTCCAGGCTGGAGTAATCGTAATTGTATTAGAAGATCCTAGGTTGGTCGATAAGTTGGTGTAATCACCATATCCGCCAGAAGAAGCTCCTGTGGCATTATCGATACTTCCAATCTGAACGCGTTGGATATATTCATCAGTTATAATATTTCCATTAGAGGCACAGTAACCAGATGGTGGGTTTTGAGAACCACCTCCTACAGTTAAGCGCGTGTTGTCAATAGCCACGTCAGACTGCCAGGTATTACCAGTTAAACGGTTAAAGCGCAGTTGTACGCTTGACCCAGTGTAGGCGGTCATATCAACGTTGACAGTCTGCCATGAATTACCCTGATGCGCCGTCTCGCTCCATATAGAAGTCCAGTTTGCGCCATCGTCATCACTAGCCTCTAAGACGATACTACCCATAGTACCAGATCCGTTAGCGTGATAGTTAAAGGTAAAAGTAGCTGCTGTCTCTCCAGAAAGATCAAAGCAAGGTGAATTTAAGATCGCACGCTTGTTAGGGTACCCTGTACCATTTCCTGAAGCTTCAACATACATATAGAATGATCCTGCAGATCCTGTAGAAGGGCCTGTTCCAGAAGAAGGTGTTCCTCCAGCATCACGAGTCCAGTTGAGATCATCTCCACCCGCCTGTGACCAAAGGCCAAGGTTGGCTTCAAAACTTTCAGCATACGGATAAGCTCCAACACCGCCAGTACAACCTCCAGAGGTTCCTCCTGTAGTTGTTGCAGAGGCCGTATTACTAAATCCTGATATATTTCCTGCTGCATCTTTTGCACGTACTCTAAAAGAGTATGCTGTCGCAGGAGTTAAACCGGTCACTTGTGCAGTGGTTCCGGCTACTTCTCCTAAGAGCGTGGCACCTTGATAGACATCATATCCTGTAACACCTACATTATCTGTAGAAGCACTCCAAGACAGATCAATAGTGGTGTCTGTCGCATTTGTCGCTGTTAAACTAGCAGGAACAGTAGGCGCTTGAGTATCTGGCGCGGCGCCAGTAGTAATTTCAAAGGCATCAATAGCCATATCACCTTGCCAAGAATCTGATGTTGTTGCTCTAAATCGCAATTGAACCGTACTGTTAGCATAGGCCGCAAGACTTACCTCAGCTTCTATCCAATTGGCACCTTGATCACCCGATTGAGACCAAATTTCTGTCCAGGTCTCCTGACCATCTTGGCGTACCTCCAATCGATTTGTTCCTACAGAATTTCCAGTTTGTTGGAAATGGAAATTAACGGTAGCAGCCGTAGTTGGAAGGTCAAAACACGGACCATTTAAAATCGTCGTTTTAGATCCAAAATTAGGACTAGATGCTTCTACATAAATATAGTGTGTTCCTTCAAATGCACCAGAAGGTCCTGTATTACTTGATGGTGTTGTACCAGTACGCAGTGACCAGTCAAAATTGTCACCTGATGCCTGAGTCCAGGCGCCTAAGGTATTTTCAAAACCTTCATTGTATGGGAAAGCAGCAACCGTAGAGTCACAGCTAGCTGGTGGTGGTGGACCAGAACATCCACTGGTAAAAGAAACCGTTTGATCTGAGTTGGTATTGGTACCCCCGTTTACATTCTCGACAGCATCAACGCCTACACCGCGAGCGGCAAATGCATCCCAGATTAGACAGTTATACTGTCCTCCATATAAATCTTGATCGGCTTGTAGAATACCATCTCTACCCGATACAAAACCAGGATTGTTAGCAGTATTCTTAAGACCCTCAATCACGAGTGCCATTGCAATATTATTTCCTCCAGTACCCGAATATTGGTCACTGTCGTATCCTTCAAGATCAATAAGATCCCAAGTCATATCCCAAAGGATAGTAGCAAAAGCATATCCTACACCATGAGGTACAGATAGACCTCCAATATCGCTATAGGTAGTTCCGTTTACTGCCGTATCGGTTGAGTATCGCGTTGGACGAATCCCCGCTCCCGTGGTAGGCTGACCAATAGCGTAGGTTCCTACCCCTCTTGCAGTATCTCGCGTATCGCCAGGACGAATAGTCATGACCAAACCAAACCAGTCAGACCGGCCTTCTCCCATTTGCTCAGATCCTCCTAAGGCATTTGTGCCTGGACCTCCCACAAGACGTGTAGATATTCCATGACCATATTCATGAGCAATAATTACGTTATCCAAATCGCCGTCTCGCGTTGGATTTGTAAATAAGAACATTTGCATTCTTGGATTGCTGCCATCTGGTGGTGTTGCAAAATTGGCATTATTAGTCCCGCTTCCATCTTGAGCATCTGCATTTACACTATCACTGCCCAAACCACCTTTTCCGTAATTATTCTCTTGAAAGTTACCCGCAGATTCTGTAAATCCGTATTGATACCAAACATCATGCATGATGTTATTCCAATAAAAAAGATTGGTCGTAGCAGCAGGTAAAAAGGTAGATGGAGCGCTACTGAGATTGATTGGAAAATCAAAATTAAGCGATGATCCACCGTTTGGCGAAACTCCTGTTCCGTTGTTTCCGTTGGTATCCTCTTGTGCCCAAACGTTATTACCACGAGTGATGGTATATTCGGCACCTGCAGCGCCATTTGTATCATGCCATCCATAAGGCGATGCCGTAGCTTCGGCTGGATCTGTAATGATGGCTCTGTTTCCGTGATTAGGACTTTCTATACCAAGCGGATACACATTGTATGAGCCTCCGCCCACCATGGCAGCTGCTTCTTCATATGAAATTGCACCATGAGCTGTAGAGGCTTTATCCTTTACCGTATGGGTATGGGTATCGCCTTCTTCACTGCCAAAATTACACGTGATTACCCAATCATCGGTATGTAGGGTATTACCTGTAGTCGCGTCAATAAGCTCATTCCACCAGTGCTGCCCATCCATTTGATAGATGCTCACCTTATACGTAAGGCGTAAGGCTCCATCTTTATGGTAGTATACTTTGTCTACCTTAATGGGTTCTAAGCTAATCCCAGAATCATGATAAACCAGTGTACCATTACTTCTAGATGGGATAAGTTTTGAAGGAGAAGGTAATTGATGGTTACCTACTACTTTTAAAATGGCATTTTCTGGAGAAAGAGAAGCATAAGCTGAGGACGATTTTTTGGATACATCGTCAACAAAGTGATTGATTTCCCAGGTAACTTTTCCATCTTTTACTGTCAGTTTGTACCTGCCATTCTCTATGGGAATGCCCTGATACATTTGTTGAACATAGACGTGTTTAATGGACGGATTCAAAGAGGGTACAACATCCGTAATTCTCCATTCGGCAACATCTTGTTGAGTTAAGGAAGATTTTGTAGTCGATTCGGTCAAGTAGTCTTGTACTATGCCGTTAAAACTACTTCTTTGATTCGCCTGCGCCATCGACGATTGCGACTGCGAATTTGTGGGTAATTGCTGTGCATCCATAGTGACCGACCCTAAAATCAGTGCTGCACAGGCAATTACGCCTGAGTAACGATTTCTCATAATAATTGAGTATTAGTTAGTGTTTGAGTTTAATGAGTGTGTTTTTCTCAAAATTTCTCTAAATATCTTAAATATTTTTTAATAACCTAAATTTTTTCGATAAACAGTGTAAACTTTTTTTAACAAGACTTTAAGATTTGATCTTTTCTTGAAATCATTAAACAAAATCACGCCAAAACTGTATTTTTAGACAGATGAAACCATCCCCTGTTCTTTACACGCAACATCTAAAGATTTCCTTCAAACAACAAAATGAATGGAGACAGGTGGTTCATGATGTAAATTTTGAACTATTTGCTAATGAAGTGCTTGCCATTGTCGGAGAATCTGGCTCTGGCAAATCAGTGTCTACCCTGTCCATCCTGGGCTTATTACCCAAAAAGAAAGCACGTATTTCGGGGAGTATCGTTTTTGATGGTCTCGAGCTTAATAAACTGGACGATGCGGCATTTAGGAAAATACGAGGACGGCAAATTTCTATGATTTTTCAGGAACCGATGAGCTCACTCAACCCCTCTATGCATTGTGGAGATCAGGTGATAGAAATTTTAAGGCAGCATACGTCTATGAGCTATAAACAGGCGCATATGCAAACTCTTGCCTTATTTGAAAAAGTAAGATTACCCAGACCTGAAAGTATCATGCGCTCTTATCCTCATCAGATAAGTGGTGGTCAAAAACAACGCGTGATGATTGCTATGGCCATAGCCTGCAAACCTAAAATTCTCATTGCAGACGAGCCCACTACTGCGCTGGATGTGACCGTCCAAAAAGAGATTATAGACTTGCTCAAAAATCTGCAACAGGAAACAGGTATGAGCATCATATTTATTTCTCACGACCTCTCTTTGGTAGGTGATATTGCAGATAGGGTAATGGTGATGTATCAAGGTAAAGTAGTAGAGACCGCTTCCGCGAAAGCGATATTTGATCAACCACAACATCAATATACCAAGGCCCTTTTACACGCGCGACCTTCATTAGAGGTAAGGCTTAAAAAACTACCTACTATTGATGATTATTTAAAGGAGCGTACTCAAACTGCGATCATCTCGCCGCAACAAAGGCAAGAAACACATAAAGAAATATATAACCAACCCCCACTTTTAGAAGTTAGAGATGTTTCTAAGACCTATATTTCCAATACAGGTTGGTTTGGAAAAACCGAAGAAGTAAAAGCAGTAGACAATGTCTCTTTTAAAATTTATGAAGGTGAAACCTTGGGCCTTGTAGGTGAATCTGGATGTGGCAAATCTACCCTAGGCAATGCGATACTGCAATTGGAACCAGCTACTGCTGGAGCTATTTACTACAAAGGAAAAGATATTACTACACTCAAGGGAAAACAGCTAAGAGCGCTACGCAAAGAAATTCAAATCATTTTTCAGGATCCATTTGCCAGTCTCAATCCACGATTAACTGTTGGACAAGCTGTTATGGAACCTATGACGGTTCATAAACTGTACGCCAACAAAAAAGAGCGAATTTCTCGCACTATAGCATTACTCAAAAGCGTAGGTCTCACCGAAGACCATTTTCACAGATACCCTCATGAGTTTAGTGGTGGCCAGCGACAACGTATTGGTATTGCGCGCACTATTGCCTTACAACCTAAGTTGATTGTGTGTGATGAGTCTGTAAGTGCTCTTGATATTAGTGTTCAAGCTCAGGTGTTAAATTTGCTCAATACCCTAAAAGCCTCTTATGGTTTTACCTATATATTTATATCACACGATCTTGCCGTAGTCAAATACATGGCTGATCAACTAATAGTGATGCAGGCGGGTAAGATTGAAGAAATGGGAGAAGCCGATCAGGTATATAAAGAGCCGCAACGACCATACACTCAACGTCTCATTAATGCCATACCTAAAGGTCGTTAGAGCATAAAGAGAAAGACCTTTTTGGCTAGGTACATACAATTACCAACAAACACAAAACCGCTTTTTAATTGAGCAGCCGTTTTTCTAAAAGGAGTAGCTATTCTATGCATTGTTTAAAAAGATGTATTTAAAACAAAATCCGCAGGGCTCCCCCTGCGGATTTCTAACAAATCATAACTTAAAACACTCGTATGAGTCTAAAAAAGTTATTCGGTTTAGACTGTAGTCTAAAAAAACCTTGGGGGCGGCTTTTTTAGACTCGGTCTTAATCATTCAATTATGATGATTGGGGAGTGCTAAAGTAGTATAAATAATTACTTCTCCAAATTTTTATCTTAAAAATTTATGCTAAATGTTAAAAAAACGTGTATTTCATCGAATTTTTATGTTTTTTATCGTCAAATGAAGTCGTATTCGACAATTGACGTAGTTTTATCGCCAAAATACAAAGGTTGGTATTTTGACCTAAATAGCGCATAAGCCTAGGGTAAAGAGAGTACACACTAGTCTAGTTGGTTTACCCCAACCCAGTATACTTTAAATATAAAAGAGCATTTATAATCCTAAGACTTGAAGAGAAATCTTAAAAATTCATTTCTGGTATATCGCCATCAATGATAAGATTGCCGTCGGTGGCCTGCTTAATCGCCTCTACGGTCACACCAGGGGCGCGTTCTAGCAATTTAAAACCATCTTTGGTAACTTCTAACACTGCAAGATTAGTGACTATCTTTTTGACACAGCCTACACCTGTAAGCGGTAGACTGCATTGCTTGAGCACCTTGGAAGCTCCAGCACGGTTGGTGTGCATCATAGCGACAATAATATTATCGGCACTGGCTACGAGATCCATGGCACCTCCCATACCCTTGACCATCTTCCCTGGTATTTTCCAATTTGCAATATCTCCATTTTCAGAGACTTCCATAGCGCCAAGTATGGTCAAATCTACATGCTGGCCACGTATCATCCCAAAACTCATAGCGCTATCAAAAAAGCTTGCGCCGGGCAAGGTAGTTATGGTTTGCTTTCCTGCATTAATTATGTCTGCATCTTCTTCGCCTTCAAATGGAAAAGGCCCCATACCCAAAACTCCATTTTCACTTTGAAATTCGACCTCTATATCATCTCGCACATAATTAGCCACCAAGGTTGGAATACCAATACCTAGATTAACATAGTATCCGTCTTTGACTTCTTTGGCAATGCGCTGGGCGATTTGATTTTTATCTAACATGATGGGTGTTCTATTTAGGATGTTGTACTTGGTACTGCTTTTACTATTGTTGGTATTACGATTAATTTCTTTGCCGCACAGTGCGCTGCTCTATACGCTTTTCATAATTGACACCTTGGAAAATACGCTGTACAAAAATACCTGGAATATGAATCTCGTTAGGGTCTAGATCACCAGCAGGGACAAGTTCTTCTACTTCGGCTACTGTAATTCTGGCCGCCCCACACATATTTGGGTTAAAGTTGCGGGCTGTACCTTTAAAAATAAGATTACCAGCTGTATCGCCCTTCCAGGCTTTAACAAAGGCAAAATCGGCATCAAAAGCGTATTCAAGGATATGCATCTTCCCGTTAAATTCACGGGATTCTTTCCCTTGGGCCACTTCTGTTCCGTATCCAGCTGGGGTAAAAAAGGCGGGGAAACCTGCTTGAGCAGCTCGACAACGTTCTGCCAGGGTACCTTGAGGTATGAGTTCAACCTCAAGCTCTCCAGATAGCATCTGACGTTCAAACTCTGCATTTTCTCCTACATAAGAGGAGATCATTTTTTTGATTTGATGTTGATGTAGTAATAGTCCAAGACCAAAATCATCTACACCAGCATTATTAGAAATACAAGTAAGTGTATTAATATTTAAACGCACCAATTCTGCAATCGCATTTTCTGGAATTCCGCTAAGACCAAAACCTCCAAACATAAAGGTCATTCCACTATTCACACCTTCTAATGCTGAAGCAACATCGGCTACTTTCTTTGTAATCATCGTCGTTTTTCTTTGTCTTAAAAATACGACTTTTTATAGGATCATTTGATCTTTGGGATTTGAATTGGCAAGAAAAATGCCGCAAGATTAGCGGCATTTATCAATTATCTTAAGGGTGATTGCCCTATGGCTATCATCGCTCTGTTATTACAAGGTTATAAGGTCATATTAGAAGTCAATCTCATCGGGAATTTCTTCATCGACACCAGTTCCTTTATATTTTTCACAATCGATTTCAATTGATAAATCTTCGGGTTTTTCAAATTCCCCTTTAGAAATGTTTAAATCCTCATTGGCATACACCTCCTTCATATACATACCCCAAATAGGTAAGGCCATTGTAGCGCCCTGCCCATAACGCAAAGATGGGAAATGAGTCGCTCTATCATCACCGCCTACCCAAACACCAGTGACCAGGTTAGGTACTATACCCATAAACCAACCATCAGACTGATTTTGCGTCGTTCCAGTTTTTCCGGCAATGGGGTTAGTAAATCCGTAAGGGTACCCCGTCACTGCTCTTTTGTAATCGGTACGATTAGTCGCCCAGGTGGTTCGCAAGCGTTGGCCAGATCCGGCTTGGGTTACACCTTCCATTAATTGAAGTGTCACATAGGCCGCTTCGGCGCTAAGCACATCTCGCGTCTCAGGTATGTGTTGATACAAAATAGTGCCGTTTTTGTCTTGAATGGTACTTACAATTTGCGGTGTTACATATACCCCTTGATTGGCAAAGGCCGAGTAGGCCGAGACCATTTCGTATAAACTTAAATCAGGAGTCCCCAAAGCAATTGAAGGCACTTCGGGAATATCGGCGCTCACTCCTAATTTTCGCACCAAATCAATGACTGGGGCTGGGCCCACCTTATCCATTAACCTCGCCGAAACTGTATTTACAGACTGCGCCAAGGCATCTTTCATAGTAATCATACCCCCGTATTGCCCCCCAGAATTTTTTGGGGCCCAATCTTTAGTATTGCCATGTTTTCCTGCCGGAATGCTATATATCGTATTGGGTAAAGTATCACAAGGTGATAGGTGCAATTGGTCTACCGCTGTAGCATATAAAAAAGGCTTAAAGGTCGATCCCACTTGTCGTTTACCTGTTTGTACATGATCAAATTGAAAATGACGCATATTGATCCCACCTACCCAGGCTCGTACTTCTCCTGTTTGAGGTACCATAGACATGACACCTGTACGCAAAAACCGTTTGTAATACCTGATAGAATCTCTTGGCGTCATTAGGGTATCGATATCCCCCTGCCATGAAAATATTGACATATCGGTTTTGACATCAAACGATTTGCGAATCTCCTCCTCTGTCTTGCCAGCCCGTTTCATCAAGCGCCAGCGTGAAGACGATTTCATAGCACGTTCAAAAATAAGGTCAACCTCATCTTGATCAATATCTCTAAAGGGAGCGGTTTTATTCTTCTCGTTTTGACGATCAAACTCCTTCTGCAATTTGGCCATGTGTTTTGCCACGGCTTCTTCGGCCATTTTTTGCATTCTACTATCTATAGTTGTGGTGATAGTAAGACCGTCTCTGTAGATATTGTAGTATTCTAAGTTTCCTTCGGCATCTTCTCCTTTAGGGTTATCCTTAATCCATTGTGCCATAAATTTTTTAAGATTTTCTCTAAAATAAGTAGCGATGCCATCGGCATGGCCTTCTGGCGTATAACGCAGTATCATAGGCATGGCTTGGAGTGAATCTTTCTCGGCAGTTGTAAGCATGCCATTGCGCTCCATTTGTTTAAATACCTGATTGCGACGACGCAAAGACTTTTCTTTTGAAATCGTTCTGTGTGGATTGTATTGTCTCGGATTTTTAAGCATGGCTACCAGCACGGCTGATTCTGAAACCGTTAGCTCATCTACTTCCTTATCAAAATAGATGCGAGAGGCCGAACTTATTCCGATCGCATTAAATAAAAAGTCAAACTTATTCAGATACATAGCAATGATCTCCTCTTTGGTATACTGTCGTTCCAATCGAGTAGAAATCACCCATTCTTTAACCTTTTGAATCAAACGTTCCAGGGTATTATCTGGTGGGTCCGAAAAAAGCAATTTGGCCAGCTGTTGGGTAATGGTACTGGCTCCACCGTCAGAACCCAATGCCGCCACGGCTCTGGCAAAACCTCTAAAGTCTATCCCAGAATGCTCATAATAGCGTTCGTCTTCAGTAGCTACCAGGGCATCTACCAGATTTTGAGGTAAATCTTCATATTTGATTGGGGTTCGGTTTTCATTAAAATAAGTACCCAGTTGCTTGCCGTCGGCAGAGAGAATTTTGGTAGCCAGATTACTCTCTGGATTTTCAAGTTGTTCAAAGGTAGGTAGGGTGCCAAAGACATTCCAACTAGCCAGTAAAAAGACCAATACAATTGCCGCAAGCCCACCTAAAAAAAGACCCCAAAACCACTTGAGATATTTTACAAAAGCACTGCCTGTTTTGGGCTGCTTTTTCTTTGTTTTTCTAACCGTTTTTTTTGCCATATTCTCGTTATTCGGGTCTTTCGATACGCATACCTACTTCTGTGATGCCTTTTAAGACTTGGTCACCTTCGACGCTGCCGTTTCTGCGCATAGCGTGACTTATTTTAAGGGTGTAGGTTCCGCTTTCGCGAAAGCGAAAACCTTCCTTATACCACAATTTACTTTCTTTTATATCTCCCATACCTGCCCCTAATAATTCTCCCGAAGGAGCTGCCATACGATATTCTAAGGTATCTGTTTGCAGCTTACCATTGGGGTAATTCATCTCTGTAATCAGAAATAAATTATTGTAGGGATAGGTGTGATTTGCTCTAAGGGTGATAAACAAATCAAGCGGTTGTAGACTATCGATATTTGCCAAGTCAAAGGCGAGTGTTCTTGATTTATCCCAGCCATCGCCCAGGCTTTGGTAACTGTCGTACACCCTATTGTCATCACATCCCATTAGTGTCAGCACGACAACAAATATTCCTATCCATTTACGCATCAGACCCTGGTTTTGGTTTACGCTTGTTGTTTTTTCTTCGAGATGAATTTCTTTTTTGATTCGATCCTTTGGCTTCTCCTTGCGGCTTAGCCCCATGAGCTTTATTGGTTGGACGCTTTGAAGACTGTCCCGAAGTGGCTTTGGCTTGCGGTGAAGCAACAGCCTTTTTTCGGCGAGAATTCTTGCGTTTTTTTCGTCGGTTGTTTTTTTGAGGCTGATCAAAGCGGGTCAGGCTGTCTTGTCCTACAACGTTACCAAAATCCACTTTAGTATCTACCACGAGCTCGGCGGCAAATTCTTCAAGACTGGCAACTGGTTCTTTGGCCTTATTGGCAGCAATGATTTCATTGGCATGTGTGGTCGATAATTTATGCCAATTCATCCATTCACCTTCATAAGCATACCATAAAAGCCCTTGAAAAATATCGATCTTTTGACAAACAGCTGTCCCTTTTTGGGTGTAGAGTTTTTGTTCGGTTTTGGGAAAATCTTTGAGCGCATCCATATAAGCATCTAGCTCATAATTGAGACAGCACTTTAATTTTCCGCATTGGCCAGCGAGCTTTTGCGGATTGAGCGATAATTGCTGGTAACGCGCAGCACTGGTACTTACAGATCTAAAATCTGTAAGCCAGGTAGAACAGCACAACTCTCGGCCACAAGAACCAATCCCGCCCAGTCGTGAAGCCTCTTGTCGCAGTCCAATTTGACGCATCTCGATACGGGTTCTAAATTCTTGCGCAAACTCTTTAATGAGTTGTCTAAAATCGACTCTGTCTTCGGCCGTGTAATAAAAGGTAGCCTTGGAGGCATCTCCTTGAAATTCGATATCAGAAATTTTCATCTGTAACTGAAGCCGTATCGCAATCTCACGCGCTCGTACCTTCATTGGTTCTTCACGCTCTCTGGCTTTGGTCCAGATGTCAATATCCTTTTGGGTGGCCTTGCGATATACTTTTAAGGTGTCTTCGGTATCTTGTTTGACGCGTTTTCGTTTCATCTGTACCCGAACGAGTTCTCCTGTTAGGGTCACCATTCCTATATCATGACCAGAGGCGGCCTGGGTCGCAACGATATCGCCGATATTTAAAGATAAATTTTCAGTATTCTTATAGTAGTCTTTACGACCGTTTTTAAAACGTACTTCTACATAATTAAACGGGGCCTGACCTTCGGGGAGCGACATATTTGACAACCAATCAAATACCGTCAATTTATTACATCCATCTGTTCCACAGGTGCCGTTATTTTTACAACCTTTGGGTTGCCCATCGGCTCCTGTGCCACAATTTCCACATGCCATATTCCTTCTATATATTGAGGCAAAATGTCTGATTGAGCGCCCTTTAGACGGTTCTCAGTATCATTTTACTCGTGATTATTACTTATATTTAACGATATGCTCGGTTAAAGATACCATTTTTGAGGTTTCTAGCAGATCGTAGCTTGAGATGCTTTCGCGAAAGCAAATTTACTATTAATCATCGACCCATGAAACAAATTACATTAGGCTGTCTTACTGCCCTTATGATTATTTCAAACACGGCGGTAGAGGCACAACAAACAGCAGGTGGTGCCTTTGTACACAATCCAGAAGAGCTCCCTTGTCTGACTCAGGCAGATTATGCCTATTACCACCAGATGGTTGCTCAAAATATAACCCATCTAGAAGCTCAGGGTCTTAGAGCCTATACGCCAGAACTATCTTCAGCCATCATTGCCTTTGACTGGCCAGTGGCTCAAGCAGCGGGTTTTGATTACAATAGTACTTGGGCCATATCTAATTATGTAGATCACAATGATGCTACTGGTGTTTTAGAAGACTGGAATTGTGGGGTCAGAACCTATGATACTAGCTCTGGGTATGACCATAAAGGATTAGATATCTATCTCTGGCCCTTTACCTGGACTCAGGTAGATCAAGAACAAACCGAAGTAGTTGCTGCCGCTAGTGGACAAATCGTCTTTAAAAGCGATGGCGCCTTTGATATGAATTGCGATTTTAACAGCCAGCAATGGAACGCTGTCTATATTGAACACAGCGACGGTAGTGTAGCCTGGTACGGGCATATGAAAAATGGAAGCTTGACTCCAAAAAATGTTGGCGACATGGTCACGGCTGGAGAAAAGCTAGGTATCGTTGCCAGTTCTGGAAATTCTACAGGACCACACTTACACTTTGAGGTCTATGATGTTAATGGTGATTTGATTGACCCTTATCTCGGGCCTTGCAATCCTACCACAACCACCTCTTGGTGGGCAGATCAAAAAGACTATCTCAATACGGGCATTAATGCGGTTTTAACCCATACCGACATACCAGATTTTGGCAGCTGTCCTTCCATAGAAACCACCCATATTGCCAATAGCTTTCAACCTGGTGACACAGTTTGGTTTTTTGGCTACTATAGAGATCAACTATCTGGTACCTCGGCCTTGTGTGAAGTGATTTCACCTAGTGGTGCTGTATTTAGCTCCTGGACACGTGATTTTTCTAATGACTATTACTCATCCTGGTGGGGCCGCAGCCGGGTGCTAAGCAGTGAAGAAGGCATCTGGAGTTTTAGGGTAACTTATAGTGGAGACACCGTCACTCACGAGTTTTCGGTCGCCGAACTCTCTGTAGAGGAGTCCAACTTATTACAGCTTTCGGTTTATCCTAATCCTACAAGCCACAATGCACAAATCACAACAAGCCTTCCAATAGCAAGCTATCTCATTTACGACCTTACAGGAAAAATAGTCGCACAAAAGGATGAGATCAACAATATAGAAGCCACCATCGATGTAAGCGGTATGGCTTCGGGAATGTATTTCTTGTATGCCACGGCCCTAGATAGCAAACAGACCATTGGCGTTAAACTGCTAAAAGAATAAGTGTTTACTAGGCCTTAAACTTGAGTTTTTCGGAGCGTCCCTTTTTAAAAATTTGATTGCTATTACCTTTACCGCTGCGCAGGGCTTTTTGCTCTTCGTAGGGCAAATGAATAATTTCTATACAATCTGTAGAACAACAATTCTCCATGGTTTCTCTACATTCATCGCATTGTATAAATAACAA
>CAZJWI010000274.1:0-3946 GCA_964549485.1 uncultured Flavobacteriaceae bacterium | reverse complement strand
CTACAGCGACAACTGGAACCTGCTCTGGCCACTGTTCTCGTTGGCATTGCTCAGTCCGATGGACAGATAAGTAGTCCGGAAGTAGATGTTCTGGGCAAAATAGCGGGTCATTTTCGAATCAATCTTCAAGACTTTGAAAGTATCAAGGCAATGTTTATCAAAAAGGCTGATAGCGCTTATAAAATACTTGAGATTGACAAATCGGCTACCGATAGTGAGGTAAAACGAGCTTTTAGAACTATGGCAAAAAAATACCACCCAGACAAATTGCAACATATGGATGAGGCCTATCGTCAAGGCGCCGAAGATAAATTTAGGATGGTTCAAGAAGCCTATGAGACCATACAGAAAGAACGCGGGATGTAATTGTCCTATCTAAAAAGCGCTCCAATACGGTAAAAGGCCGCTTTTATAAATTCGGTTTTGGGCAGACTCCACATAATGGCCAATTCTTCTTTAAAACTACTTTCATCATTTAAAAAACGAAAGATTCGATCTATCGGATTTTTTTGAAAAAGCGTGGCAAAGATGCGCGCTCCAAGCCAATTTTTGCGATAGAGTACATCAACAAACACCAAATCGTACCACCAGAAGCGATTCTTTTTCCTGAATCTGGTCATATCCTCACTCGTCTTTAGAAATGAAAGCAAGGCCTTGGTGCGTTTGAGCGTGTGGGTAAAGGTGAAGCCCGTACTGGCCTTTGTCCATCCACCCGCCGATCCAATATGTATAATATTGGTGGTATTGTGCTGGGCAAAGTTATAAGAAGTCATAGGGATGTTTCCCTTTTCTTTAGTAACAATGTCATATTGCGATATGCCTATATCGTCTAAGTAAGCTACAATAGCGTTTTCGTATTCGGCTTCTTCTAGCAGGTCTTTTGAAAACAGCGTATATTCGACCAAAGCTTCTGTCTTAGAAGTTGGGAGTACATACATAAACCTACAGTTGCCTTTTTGCCGAATACTAAAGTCCATAAAGGTTGCTTGGGTAGGGTCAAATGCAGGGCTATCGGTTTTGATAAACCACCCAATAAAATGTTGTTTGAGGTATTGTTGTTGGTCTTGACGTTCCAGGATTTTTGGATCAAGAATACTAGAAAATACCTTTTTTGCGCTGTACGTTTCTTTATTGGTAACCACCTCTACAGCGCTGCCATTATCTGTTATACTCATAACATTGGCTTGGATCTGATCACAGGCTAATTGCGCTTTGATAGAAGCATAAAAAGCAGCACCCTCTATTTTTTTGTAACGGTAAGGCGCCAAGGCGATCGTCTCCGAATAGTGAGAACTCTTAAAGATCATCTTAGACCAGGAGTGACTTACCAAGTCTGGGTAGACTCCTTCTTCTTTCTCCCAAAAACACCAGGTGCGATCATTGGCTTGTTTAGAACTAGCCTCGATCACTCCAATCTTTTTCTCCTTGAAAAAAGGATCTTTTTCTAACGAAAGCGCTAGATGTAGACCAGATAGGCCACCGCCAAGAATGAGATAATCGTAGTCGTTTTGCACCCTACGAAGATACGGTTTCAGGGGCAATTCTATAAAGACTACTAGGAGTTGGTAGCTATGTTTTTGGAATTGTTTGGACCATGATGCAATCTTTTGATGCCTAGCTACACTAATCTATAAATGCATCTCTTATAAAAACTAGAATGAAACAATTATTAATACTAATGGGCACACTAGTGCTCTGGCAAACTATGGCTCAAACGCCAAAAGGCTCTTATAGCGGCACCTTAGATGTACAAGGAACTCCTCTCAAACTTATTTTTAACTTTAGTATAAAAAAAGAATCACTTACGGCTACCTTAGATGTACCTGCTCAGGGGGTATCGGGGATCTCGATGGACAGTGCTTCGCTTGATGGCGATCAAATTAGTATCTTATCAAATAAGCTAAAAATGTCCTATTTGGGTACCTTTGACAACAACACAATTAAAGGAACCTACACACAAATGGGACAAGAATATCCACTCGACCTAACAGCTACCTCCAAAACCAAACCTGGCAATACAAAGTTACCTACTTCAGATGCCGCCTTAGAACAATTAGCAGCTCTAGAAGATGGTAGTTTTAAATACAGCGTGTCAGATTATTTTAAGACCCCAGCGGCCTATTCTTTTAAGCTATCGCCTGATGGCAAGTACATCTCTTATATGAAACGCAGAGAGACCGGAGAGCGGGATTTGTTTTTAAAGGATACCGAGACCCAAGAGGAACGTCTTTTGGTAGAACAACAAGAAGATTTGATTCGCGGATACTTTTGGGCTAGTGAATACCGCATCCTCTATCTACAAGATAAGGGTGGGAATGAAAATTATCATTTATATGGTGTCGATCTCGATGGCAGTAATCATAAAGAACTCACTCCCTACGACGAGGTAAAAGTAGATGTGCTGGCGGTGTTAAAAGAGGATAAAGACCACGTAATTGTTCAGATGAACAAAGACAATAAAGGTCAAGAAGAACCCTACAAGCTCAATATTAACACAGGAGCGTTTAAGAAATTGTATACTGTAGCGGCCGGCACACCTCCTGTAGCAGGTTATGATTTTGATCGCAAGGGCAATTTGCGCGCTATTACTCGTATCATCAATGGGGTAGAGACAGAGGTATTGTACCAGGTAGATGGTGAATTTAAAACCTTATTAGTAGCTCCTTTTGGAGATAGTTTTGGAATCTCTCGCTTTAACTACCGATCTGATAACCCCGATGAAGCCTATGTGTTATCTAATCTTGGGACTGACAAAATTCAAATTCAGCGCTACGATTTGAAAGCCCAAAAGGTGCTAGAAACCGTGTTTTCTAATGACACTTATGATGTGAGTGGGATTACGCTTTCGCGAAAGCGCAATTACGAGATTGACTATTTCTCCTACACAGCCGAAAAACAGGTGGTAGTACCAGTTAGTGAGACCTATACCAAGATTCACAAGCGTTTGAAAAAAGAATTTGGCGACAAGCAATTCTTTACCATTGGGCGTACCGATGACGAGTCAAAATATATGGTGGTCATCACCAGTGATCGCATTGTAGGCGAATATTATATTTATGATGTTGCCAAAGACAGCGTAACACTCTTGTACAAGCTATTACCTCATCTAGAAGAGACCGACATGGCAACGATGACCCCGATCCAATTTAAAAGTAGGGACGGGATGACCATTCACGGATATATTACCTTGCCCGCAGCTGCAGCAAAAGGGCAAAAATTTCCTTTGATTGTCAATCCGCATGGCGGTCCACAAGGCATTCGAGACAATTGGGGCTTTAATCCAGAAGCTCAATTATTTGCTAGTCGTGGCTATGCTACACTACATGTGAATTTTAGAATTTCTGGGGGTTATGGGAAGTCGTTTTTGGCAGCTGGATTTGGTCAGATAGGGCGAAAAGCTATGGATGATGTTGAAGATGGCCTTGATTATGTTATCGAGCAAGGTTATGTAGATAAAGAGCGGGTTGCCATTTATGGTGGTAGTCATGGTGGCTATGCTGTCTTAAGGGGTATGACCAAAACACCAGACAGATACGCATGTGGGGTAGACTATGTAGGGGTAAGTAATTTAAATACTTTTATGAATTCCTTTCCGGCCTATTGGGAAAAGTACCGAGATTTGATGTATAAAATCTGGTATAACCCTAACATTCCTAAAGAGCAGGAAATAATGAATGAAATTTCTCCTGCGCTGCATGTAGATAAAATCAAAAAGCCGTTGTTTGTAGTGCAAGGCGCCAATGATCCGCGTGTTAATATCAATGAATCTGACCAGATCGTAGAAAAATTAAGAGCGCGTGGTGTTGATGTACCTTATATGGTGCGCTATGACGAAGGTCACGGTTTCGGAAAAGAGGAAAACACCTTACTATTTTACAAAGCCATGATGGGATTTTATGCGCAGCATTTAAAACCAACCAAATCTGAACCTGTAAAGGGGTAATTA
>CAZJWI010000273.1:0-33720 GCA_964549485.1 uncultured Flavobacteriaceae bacterium | reverse complement strand
AAAAATACGGCGCAAACGTTTTTTTAACAAGCTTTCACGCTTTTATTCGTTCTTATTTAGAATGGATTTAACTAGCTAAAGTATTGTGTTGAAGCCTTGTTTTTAATTATACCCCTTATAGCTTAAAAACTTCAACACTTTCAAATAATTTGAATGTTTTTTAAGATTTTATTAAACCCTTGGCGTCGTTACCTTCAAAGATCACGGCAGGCCGCAAATACTATAAATATATCTCAAGGTTTATCGTCTAGCTCATCCTTTACATCGCAGTAGGCATCTTTTAATTCAAATTCTAGGGTAGCGTGTTCAATATTTAAATCTTCTAACCGTCTGCGCATTTGTTTTTTAAGTGCTTCAAGAGCAGGTAAGTCATATGTTCTACTCAAAACCAGATGAGCTGTCATCACATTATACTGCCCGTCCATAGACCAGATATGAACGTCGTGTATTTCGGCTATTTCATCAAAGTTCAATAAGGAATCAGTTATTTTGGCAATATCGGCGTCATTAGGTACACCTTGCATTACTATTTGTATGGTCTCCTTTAGGTTTTTGTAAACATTAAACAAAATAAAACCAGCAATCCCAAGCGATAGTATAGGGTCAATAATTGGGATGTCATAAAAATGCATCACCACAGATCCTATCAATACTGCTACCCAGCCCAATACATCTTCAAGCAAATGCAAGGCTACTATACGCTCATTGATACTCGTACCTTTTTTAAGACGTAATACCGCAGCTCCATTAAAAAGTACCCCGAGTACACCTAGTACGATCATACCAACCGTATCTGGCTGTTCTGGTGCGATAAGTCGTGGTATAGCTTCTGTAAGAATAAAAATGCTTCCCACCACAAGTACAATTGAATTGATAATCGCTCCCAAAAGCGAAAAACGACCGTAGCCATAACTATAGGATGAGCTGCGTTCGCGTTTGGAATAATTTTGGAAATACCAGGCTAGTCCCAAAGAAAGACTATCGCCCAAATCGTGAATCGCATCAGATAATATCGCAACACTATTGGTCAGAATACCGCCTACTATCTCAATAATCGTAAAGACCAGATTGATAAAAAATGCGACTTTGATATTTTTAGTATCCTGTCCATGCCCATGATGATGATGGTGGTGTCCCATCCTACTAAAATACAAAAACCACCTTCGTTTTTAAAGAGCTATCCCCTCCAATATATGGAAGGAGATAGCAATTTAGAAGGATGTATTCCTACTAATCTTTAATATTAAAAAGAGTCGCCACTTCCTCATAACTCATGGCTTGATAATCGGCTTGGGTGTAAGATTTACCACTACTAGCGGGCTCTCCTCCTGGGATTAGAATATACCGAAATTCGCCATTGAGAAACGGCGTTCCAATTACCCCTCCATCTGTAGAGTTTACTCTTATGGCAATAATATCGGTATTGATGGTAAGTAATCGCCAGGTGTAATTCTCATCTATATTTCCAAAGAAGCTTACTGGCACAGGATAGGTAAAAATGCCCTCCCGAGCATAAACCAATACCACACCAGAGTCTTGTAGTGTCTGAGTGAGCTGTGGCACATCAAGTTCAAACTGATCAAAATTATCAGTAATTGGATCGTCAAATCCCGAGGGAATCCACTCAGAATAAATGACGTTGGCCGTACCAGGTTCTCCAGGCTCACCTTGTTCTCCGGCTTCACCTTGTATACCTTGAGGGCCAGCTGGTCCAGCCGGGCCAATAGCACCGTCTGCTCCATCTTCACCAGAGCAGGATATACAGAATACTGACATCACAGCCAGTAAGGCTAAAAAATTTTTGAGTTGCATTGCATTTTTCATAATTAAAATTTTTAATGATTAATGCAGCAAACCTAGATCAGACCCGACTTTCAGGTGTCCTGTAAATTACACACTGTAAGATTCAGGACACAAAAGGGGCGTTTACCTTATATTCGGAGGGGGTCATCCCCGTATGTTTTTTAAAAGCGGCATAAAATGCCGATTTGGAATTAAACCCTGCCTCTAATCCTACAGACCTAATAGGATAATTTGAATAGTTAGGATGAGTCAATAGCCGTTGAGCCTCTATGACCCGATACCCATTTATAAAGTCAGAAAAATTAGAATCGGTGACGCTATTGACAAGCTGGGATAAATAGGTACTACTTATGTGAAGCCTGTTGGCGATGCTCAACAAGCTCACATTGGGATCCTTAAAGTGCTTTTCGTTCTTGAGCAAATAGCATAATTCTTTGTAGTAGGCATTGTCATTAGTGATAGGCCGCAGCTCTTTTTTAGCCAAGTGTTGTAGTTTGGTAGCGGTCAGTTTGGCGATGAGCTGAAATAAAAAAATATGACGCTTTGTAAAAAAGTCTTTTTTTGAATGCTCCGAATCAAGCACACCAATGACTTTAGTTTCCCAGCAAATAGGCACGGCCAATTCAGATTGACGCCGCAGATCATCGACTATATATCTGTCGTCTTTACTTACGTCAGCAATACACTCCCAAACACCAGTTGCAGCCACTTGCCCTACTATTCCTTGCCCCACAGGAATTTGGATTGGGCTTAGAATTTTTCTTCCACCAGCTGCCTTGTGGCCATAGGCAGCCTTTTGCAAGAGCATTTCTCGCTTCTGATCAAACATATAAATCACCGCATCTTCAATATCTAAAGATCCAATACAGTTTTTGACAATATCCCAAAGCACGGCCTCTTCATTAGTTTTATCATAAAGTGAGGTGGCAAAGAAACTGAGTATTCTGGTGAGGTTGTGAGATCCAACGATACGGTCTTTAAGTTCTGAGGTAGTAAATACTGTATTAAGACCTTGAAGGTTAAAATTGGTTATTACCCTTTCAATTTCTTCTTTGAGGACAGCCCGCTCCTCTTTGCGCTGTCGCAAATGACGAACACCCAATACATAGAAAGCAAAATAAAACCCCAGAAAGGCAAACCAAAGTGGGTAATAGGCCATCATTCCGTGTTCAAATCGCGTTACCTTTAAATAAATAATTACCAGCACCCATGCCGCACACAGTAGGAGTAGTAGCGTATAGATCACCCTTAACCAATGTGTTCTTTTCAAGACTTGTTCATGCGATAAATCGGCTCGTTCTCGCTCGTAATCTTTAATCATCCTGTAATTCCAAATCCCATTAATAAGCGCAAAAAGTACAGCCACATTTTCTATTCCCTCGGCCGAGATTTGCTGAGAGATCGCTTTCGCGAAAAGCGAATAAGACAGTAAAACATTCACCTTTAAAACGGTGTATAAGACAAAAAATAGGAGCAGTGGAAAAAACAGCGCATATCGATACCGCTTAAACTCCCACATCCTACCCAAATAAGAACAACTAAAAGCTGAAAATAGAATAGGAGCCGCAAACTCATAAGGCATATAAAACAAGCTAACAACAGGAAAACGCTCTACCACTCTGGCGTCTATAAGTATGACCTGCAGTATGGTAAGTGTTGAGGTGATGATAAAACCACATAAATACAGCATTGTCTTGGAGTTGCCTGCCCGAAACCATCGGGCTATGGCTAAGAGCAACAACAAAGTAGCTAAAAGGGCGATCGCGGTATTGGATATATTCCAAGTCAAAGCTAATACGTTATAAATCATCAAGTTATTAGAAATATACGCATTTCGGCCCTAAAAAGACGACCACAAAAAAAACCGATACCCAGTATTAGGATATCGGTTTGTATGCCAGATAGTCTAACTATTTTATTTGAAGAGTAGTCGTAGTTTCTACCCCTTGGTTGCTCAGCTTTAGGATGTATTCACCTTTGGGCAAATAGTACTTTCCATTTTTCTGTTTGGAAATATCGATTTCAGAATTGGCTTTTTCTAAAGCTTTTTTCCCTTTTTCTGTAATCGTGAGATCATAGTCTACTACCTGTAGCCCTGAACCAGTGGTAAGTGGTATGCGCTGTAATTCTTTATCGTCTTTACTCAGGACTACTAAAGAAGATTTGCCAGGGTTACTGATGTAATAGTGGATAGCAACATTAGGCTCAAAAGGTGCTCTCCACATATTAAAACTATTGCCCCATCTACGAGATTGACGCACTGCGGCCACATCAAATAATTGTATTTCCTTTGCAGTATCAAGCGCCTGTATCGCACTGAGGTCTGTAATATAAATACTGCGCCCGTGGGTGCCTAGGACCAACTCGTTTTCTCTTTCTTGAATCTTCATATCGTGTACGGCTACTGCTGGCAGACCATTGGCAAAGGCGTGATAAGTTGCCCCACCATCCATGCTTAGATAGGCACCATTATCGGTTCCTACATATATGATATTTTCTTTGACGGGATCTTCTACCAACACATTAACAGCAGACATAGGTACATTGCCCGAAATATCACTCCAGGTCTGACCATAATCATCAGATTTATAGATATAAGCCTTAAAATCATCCCAGCGATACCCATTCAAGGTAGCGTATACCCTATTTTTTTTATGGGCAGAAGCCACCACACGAGATACCCACAAATCTTGAGGCAAACCAGCCGAAATATTGGTCCAGGTAGCTCCCCCATCTGTGGTACGTTGAATGACGCCATCATCAGAGCCAGTATAGATCAAACCAAATTGAAAGGGCGATTCACTTAAGGTAGCAATCGTACCATAGGCCACATTACCTGGCTTGCCTCCTTTAGTCAAATCTGGACTGATGGCTTCCCAATCGTCTCCTTGATTCATAGAGCGCATTAATTTATTGCCTCCCAAATACAGGATATCCTGATTGTGAGGGCTCAATAATATTGGTGTTTGCCAATTAAAGCGATAAGGGCTTTCACCTAATTCGTGTTTGATATCAAATCGTTTGACCTCTTCGGTTTCCCTATTGATTCTAAAGTAATTTCCAAATTGAAAACCTGTATATACGATATTGGCATCGCGGCTATCTACTTGCACTTGCATGCCATCTCCACCCATAATACTTTCCCAAGGATACTGTCCTGAGGAGTGCCATCTTTTGTTTTCGCGTGAAGCGCTAGAACCTACCCAAACCCCATTATCCTGGAGCCCGCCATATACGTTGTATGGAGTTTCGTTATCTACTTGTATGGCGTAGAATTGACCCACAGCAGGATCGTTTGCCTTGATCCAATTGGCCCCATCGTCATAGGTAATATTTACCCCACCGTCATTACCATTAATCAGGTGCTGCTCATCATTGGGGTTAATCCATAAGGCGTGGTGATCTGAATGTACATTGGCTGCACTAATATTGGTAAAGGTTTTGCCTCCGTCTTTAGATTTGACAATAGGCACACCATAAATATAGATATCATTTACATCTTGTGGGTTTACATTGATCTCCCCAAAATAATACCCATAACTGTAATAAAGATCATCAATATACCCTTGATGTGTTTTTTTCCAACTAGTACCACCATCGTCAGATCGATACACCTCGGCACCTACCACCGGTGTGTCAAACAGTTGTGAATTAGCCGTTTCCAAATATTTGGCCAAGTCAATAGGCTTAACTGTTCCCTGACGCACCATAGCCTTTACATTGGCCGCCCGGTACTTTTCTTGAAAGCCATTTTGTTTTAGAAAAGCATCTAGCTTTTTGGTATCCAATGCCAGAAACGTTTCCTTACTCATAGTTTTAAAATCATTCTTAGTCAAAGCCCCACTATTGTTATTGGAGTTTGAATTGGCCTCACGGCGAAATTGACTATCGTGAACCGCATACACTGTATTACTATCAAAAACAGCCAGACCAATGCGACCTACACCCTCGCCCGATGGAAAATTAGATAAGGCCGTCCAGGTATCACCGCCGTCTGTAGATTTATAAATCCCAGAACCGCTACCACTGCCCCTAAAGTTCCAGGCTTTTCGGTCTTTGTCCCAGGCCGAGGCATACATCACCTTAAAATTGGAAGGATCGCGATCTATATCAATAATCCCAGATTTTCCATTGACAAACAAAGTCTGTGTCCAGGTCTTACCTCCGTCTTTGGTCTTATACACGCCTCGTTCATCATTTGAAGAGTATAAATGCCCGACAACACCTACGACAACCTCATCAGGATTACTAGGATTGATCAGAATTCGACCTATGTGATGACTGTCTTCAAGACCCATATTTTGCCAAGTTTTACCTCGGTCTGTAGATTTTAGTACGCCAATGCCGGCATAACTCGAGCGGGAGGCATTGTTCTCTCCAGTACCTACCCATATGGTTCCACTATTCCAATCTACGGCAATCTCTCCTACATTTTGAGTAAGGGTATTATCCATTACTGGGCTAAAAGTAGTGCCATTGTTATTGGTATACCATAGACCTCCACTAGCATAACCTACATAAAACTCTGATGGTTTTTGTGGGTTGACATCCAGGTCTACCACCCGTCCACTCATAATGCTAGGCCCTATATTTTCAAGTGGAAGTTGGGCTACCACAGAAGATTTTAAAAGAGCTTCTTTTTGTTGTAAGCCTTGTTTTACTGCTGTTGCAGTTGAGGCGGGTTGCTGGGCATATACTAATGGAGAGACTGCCGCGATAGCCATACTAAGGCAAATCGCAGAGACGTAAGACGATAATTTCATTGGTTTGTTATTTTGGTGGCTTGAAAATACGCAAATCTGTGGGGATCAAAAAATGTCAATCGTACATTAACAAAATGCAAAAAACCGAGAAAGCTAACGCTCACCTCGGTTTTTTCCCCCTAAACTCAAAATAATAAACCAAAGTTTATCATTTAATAAAATTTTGTTGAAACTGTTTCCCGACAGTTATAATTCAACAAACTCAAAAAATTCATAAAGATGCAACTCAAACATCTTTTTAACACTAGTCTAATATGAGTATAAAAATGAGACAAGAAAGGTGTCGATTGCTGAAATGTTGATTTGGATTGCTGAAACTTCTTTTCAGACAGCTTTATCAACTCATCAATTGTAAAAATTCATCTTTTTTGTCTTTAGAAATAGAGACGATATTACCCGTTTCCATGACGACGTACCCGCCGTCAGATTTTACGTATTGATCAATGTATTTGAGATTAATCAAATAGGATCTGTGAGGTTTATAAAAGGTATGAAAGCCCGCGAGTAGACTCACAAAGTGCTTTAATGGCTTGCTAATTACGATATCACTTGAGTCTTTCATCGTAATTTTTGTATACATCCCGTCTGCTTCTAGCACAGCCAAATCGCTTATAGTTACAAAGCGGATACCGTCCGATACTGGTAAGGCAATTTTTTTAAATGTAGCTAGTTCAAACCCCTCTTTTATCACATCCAACTTCTTGTTTATATGTGACTTACCTATCAATTTTGATGCTCTTGAGACCGCTTGACGCACCTGTTTAGGACGAATGGGTTTAAGAATATAATCAATGGCTGCTAGTTCAAAAGCTTTGATCGCATATTCGCTATAGGCAGTAGTAAAAATAATTTCGAACTGGAAAGCGTCCTTGTCGATAAAATTGACAATTTCTAGCCCAGAATGTTCTGGCATCTCAATATCTAAAAAGACCAATTGTGGCTGCTGTGCTTTTATAATAGCTACGCCACTTAGAAGATCTTCGGCCTCATAAATTGTCTCAATTTCTGGACAGTTCTCTTCCAAAAGAATACGCAATACATTGCGCGCTTTGGGCTCGTCATCTATTAATACTGCTATCATTAAGTGTGTAAGGTATATGGTATGGTTAAAATTACTTTGGTTCCTATGGGTTGGCTCTGTCCGTCAAAGAGATCCTGAATGCGCACCCCTACTTCCTGCGGCACATTTTTATTAATAAGATCAAGTCTGAGTTTGGTCGCTCTGGTGGCAAATGCCTTGTGAAGTCTAGCTCTTTTGGCCCGTAGTTCTTTTGCTTTAGAACGCCCTATACCATTATCTCTTATCACGCAAGTCAATTTACCCGATTCATCCACGCTTCTTTTAAAAGATACAAATAACTCGCGATCTTCCTTTTTGTGAAGCAAACCGTGTTTGATGGCATTTTCGACATAAGGCTGTACCAACATGGTAGGAATCTCGTAACGTTCTGGTGTACTTAGTTTACTCGTATCAATAGTGTAGGCAAGTTTTTCTTCGAAACGAAGTTTTTCCAATTCTAAATACATATCCAAACACTGACATTCCTCGGCCACCGAAATAAATCCTTTAGACGAATGATCGAGATAGGTCCTGATCAAATCAGCAAATTTACCCAGGTAGTCACTCGCTTCTTCCTTGCGGTTGAGCACTATGTATTCCTGTATAGAATTAAGCGCATTAAAAATAAAGTGGGGGTTCATTTGAGTACGCAAATTCTCAAGTTTGAGATCTGTGATTTGTTTTTCGATAGCCAGCTCCCGGAGTTGGTTGTTCTTTGCGCTTTCGCGAAAGCGCACTCTTCTCCAAACCAGCCATACAGACACTAGCAAACCACTGAGATATAACAAGAGTAAAAACCAGCTTTGTTGCCAAAAAGGCAAGGCTACGGTAAAGGGCAAGCGCACGAGATTGCCACGAGGATTGTCTAGCGTATTCTTTGCCGCCACTTCAAAAGTATAGTCTCCCGCCGGCAAACTGTTATAAACCACATTGCCAATTCCATTAGTAAGGGTTTGCCACTGATCGTCATACCCCTCCAAACGGTAATCGTATATAGTATAGGCCCCAGATTGAAATCCATTACTATGAAAATCTATCGAAAATTTATTTTTATCATATGGCAGGGTATATTCTGACTGTAGCGGTTGCGTCACATCAGCAATCTGAACCCCGCTTATATAGACGTCAGGTATAAAACGTTCTTTAAATATCTTGTCTTTATCTACTTTTAAATAACCCCGCTTGGTCGCAAAGTACAGCTGTTCTCCAATGATTTCCATATCGACAATTTGATAAGGAGTAAGTCCATCTCTAGACTGTAGACTTTGCCATTTTTGCAGGTTGCCATCAAAGTGTTGTACACTCTTATCACTCACAACCCACAAATCATTCCCATCGGGTTTGATCACTGTGATATCGTTAGAAACCAAGCCATTTTGAGCGGTGTAATGAAAACGTATATCATCGTCTTTAATTCCGTACAAACCAGTGCCATAGGTTGCTACCCATACGATACTATCTGTAGTTTGATCTATAGTAGCGGCTAGAATTGGATCAAGCGTATCTCTAATTATTTTGGACTCGAAGTTCTCATCGTAGCGTCTTAAATGATCTACATTCCCAACATAGCTCTTACCGTTATATGCATCATAATGTGTGGCATATACCCGTTTGTACAGTAAGGTCTTTTCTTCGGAGATCACATCATCATCTGAGATGCTAAGCCAGGCGCTGTGTTTATAGGTACCATTTAAAATGCGGTGGTTATCTATTATAGACATATCCTTACTTACCCTAAAAGCAGGTGACTTAATCTCAGACTCTTGTGAGTGATCAAAGACACTAGCCGAAGACCATTGACTTATATAGCTAAGGTCTCTTTCTTTGTGATATAGAATCTTGTTTACTATACCTCCAGACTGCAAAGAATAGGTATTGACAACACTATCCCTCTTGAGAGAATAACGCAATATAGTACCCGTAGAGGTGCCAAAAAGCAAGGTACTATCGTTGTACTTGGTCATAGCCGTGATAGCAACATCGGTGTCAATGCGGTACTGTCTTAAGTAAATATTGGGAATGACATATACACCATCTCTAATGGTAGTCACCCAAAAATTTCCACCTTCATCTCTATTAATTTGGGTGGTATACATTCCTTCAAATAAGATTTCTTTAAGCTCAAAAGTATCCCCCTCTATTTGACCTTTATAAATTCCTATATCAGAGATAATCCATAGAAATTCACCTATGGTTTTGACCCGAGGGATGTTACGAGTGGCTAAGTCTTCAGGTAGATTAACTTCAATGTATTGCTGCTTTTGCTTATCTACATGCAAAAGGCGATTACCATCTAGGGTTCGCAGCAATATGTAATCCTTATTATTGTATGAAAACAACAAACGTCTATAGGTAGATGCAAAGTCTAGCTCTTTGTCAAAAATGGGTGTATACTTTAGATCAAAAGAGAGATGTCCCACGCCCACTCGCGAGGCAACCCGAAACCCATCCGACTCCATAGTAAGCGCGCCCATTTGATTATCTTGGTGGGCAAGGGCAAAAACAGGACGCTGTTGTTTGGTCTCCAAGTCTACCGCTATAATACCATTTATAGAACTGGCGTAGAGGGTGTTATCCTGGACATAATAATAAGCGAGTTCTCCTTTTAAAAAGTCGTTTAACTCTGTAAATAAGTGTAAAGCACCATTCTCATAATAGAGAAATTGCCCCATAATATTGGTACACCAGATCCTACCTTTGTCATCTTCGACCAGATGAAAGACAGAGCGACCTTGTTGTTCTTTGTTCGAAAAATAACTAAAGGTTTTGCCATCATACCTATAAAGTCCTTTGTTTGCTGCCAGCCATATAAAACCCTTACTATCTTCCAATACATCATAAAACTCTACATCTGGCAAGCCATCTGCCTCATCCAGATGTATGCCAACGGGCTGCTGGGCAAGTAAAGCGCAACTTAGCAATAAACATCCTAATATGTAAAAAAATTTATGAGACAAGAGTAGTTGGTCTGGTGTACAATGTAATAAAATACTAGGAGTCACCTACCGCTATAGTTTAAGTTTTTACGGGATCTAAGGATTAGTTTAGAAAGGTGAACCGTCAATTTTGTACTTTTGAATAAAATCCCATTTAGATGAAATACCACCCAATTAACCGCGAACTCTTTATCAAAAACCGCAATCAATTTGCTGCGCAAATGAAGCCAAAGAGCCTAGCCGTTTTTAACAGCAATGATATCTATCCTATTTCGGCAGATAGCACCATGCCTTTTGAACAACACCGTGATATTTTTTACCTCAGCGGTGTAGATCAAGAAGAAAGTATTTTGGTGTTGTTTCCCGATTGTCCTAAAGAGAAATATCGCGAAATTCTATTTCTCAAAGAGACCAATGAACACATCGCTGTCTGGGAAGGGGCCAAGCTAACCAAAGAGAAAGCCTTTGAGACCTCTGGTGTGAAAACGGTAATCTGGTTAAAGGATTTAGAAAAAACCATGTTTGAATTGATGACGCTTTGCGAAACGGTGTACATCAATACAAATGAACACTATCGCGCTTCAGTAGAGACTCAAACGCGTGAAGATCGTTTTACCAAATGGCTAAAAGAGAAATACCCTGCACATGCTGTGGCAAAGAGCAATCCAATTTTGCAACGGCTTAGATCGGTCAAAGATCCTATTGAGATTGAGCTCATGCAGAAGGCATGTGATATAACCAATAAGGGGTTTAGACGTGTTTTAGACTTTGTCGCTCCAGGTGTATGGGAATATGAAATAGAGGCCGAATTTTTACATGAATTCTTGCGCAATCGCTCTAAGAAATTTGCCTACACCCCTATCATAGCTTCAGGGAATAATGCCAATGTCTTACACTATATTGAAAACAACCAGCAGTGTAAGTCTGGTGAATTAATCTTGATGGACGTAGGCGCAGAATATGCCAACTACGCAAGTGACATGACACGTACCATACCTGTCAATGGTCGCTTTACCGACCGTCAAAAAGCAGTGTACAATGCTGTGCTTCACGTTAAAGATGAGGCCACCAAAATGTTGGTTCCGGGAACGCTTTGGGAAGAGTATCATATCGAGGTAGGCAAATTAATGACCTCTGAGTTAATAAAGCTTGGTTTGTTAGACAAAGCCGATGTTCAAAACGAAAATCCAGATTGGCCGGCCTATAAAAAGTACTTTATGCATGGCACTTCTCACCATATAGGTCTAGACACTCATGATTACGGCTTATTGCACGAACCTATGCAGGCCAATAACGTTTTTACAGTAGAGCCCGGGATTTACCTTCCCGATGAAGGTTTTGGGGTAAGACTGGAAGACGATGTGGTGATACAAAGCAGTGGAGCCCCGTTTAATTTGATGCGCGATATCCCCATCGAAGTAGATGAGATCGAATCGTTGATGAATCAATAAAAGCAAATCACAATTTAATCACATCCTAAATGCTCGCGAGCGATAGGGTCATTTGCTGGAAAGCAGAAACCTGAGTTAACGGCATCTGGTACATAGCGTTCCAAATTTGGATCTCTTAAGGCGTTAGTTAAAAAGGCGGTCAAATCATTAATTTGGTCTTGACTGAGGTTTAAGGGAGTAAAAGCATCAGACAACGCCGATCTTGGCACATTGGTATTTTGAGGATTCGCCTCATTTTTATATTGGACAACTTCTTCTATTGAAGAAAAGGTTGCGCCATGACCATACACTCCAATGTCCGATAGGTTATACAATGTAGGCGTCTTAAACCTATAGTCGTCATCGGGTTTGCCCGTAAAGCTACCACGACCACGTTGAACCAATTCCATATTCACCCCAGGTTTGACAATAGCCTCAGGGCTGTTGTCAAATTCTCCAAATCCAAACGCATGAAAGGATTTGTCTTTTAATGCAGGTCCGGTATGACATTGCACGCATTTTCCTTCACCTAAAAATACAATAGCTCCCCGCTTTTCTTCTAAGGTCAAGGCTTGGAGATCATTTTTTAAGTAGGCCTGCCAAGGTGCCTGATTGGAAAGCAGTGTACGATTAAAGGCCGCAATGGCTAAGGCGGCTGTTTTTCTAGTATATCTTTGCTCTTGTGGCAGCTCGCCAAAAGCCGCATCAAACATTGCTCGATACCCATAGGTGTCGACAAAAGCAGCATCGACCAACAAACGATGTTCGTCCTGACCTTGCATAGCCTGTACCTCTATACCTTGAAATCCTTCGTAATTCTCGGGTATCAAATCCCAGCCGCTTTCGGTTCCTGCATTGGTACCAGTCCCTCCAAAACGACCATCCCACAATGCTACATCTTGATAGGCTAAATTGAGTAAGGTAGGCGTTTTAATAGGTTGTACATCCAAAGAATCTAAAGGCATCTCGGGATCGACAAAACGACCTTCACCTTTAAAACCAAAGCCCATACCACCTTCACCTATCCCTTGACGTCTTCCAGATGCAAAGGCTGACGCCACAGGATGACAAGTGGCGCAGGCATATTGAAAGGCACGCTCTTCCATTTTGGGACGACCTCCCATGGCTGTTTCATGTAATAATAACTGGCCCAAAGCCACCTTGGCGGGAGTAATAGGGTTTAAAGGGTCTTGAGGTATGCTAGCATAGTCATCACTATCTGGTAAGATAAAAAAGCCATTGCCTTCACCCGAAGAGGCAATATCTATTAAGGTAGCGATTTCCTTATCGAGCTCGTCTGTAGTCAACAACTCATAGTCGTCTGTATCTTTGGCACAAGAGCCTATCAAAACGACAAGACCTAAAAATAATGACCTTCTTAACATAATTCGTGTTTGCAATAAAAAAGGGGGATATCTACTAAGCTAAATGTAGTCCAATTAATTTGAACGTACAAAATGTTGATAAAAATTGCTAAGTAGAAATATACTTATGGCTGGAAGTAACCAGCCCAAGTTAGCGCTACCTAAAGGGATAAATTCTTGAAGGTCATTCATTTGTACAGACATTCCCAGCTTTGCCAAAAAGTCGGGAAGGCTAAATAACAACACAGTAATAATTACCGCTCTAAAAACAAAAACCGAAGCATAGCGCTGAGGTAATATATTTAAAAGAATTAACGCAATAGTCACCGGATAAATAAGCATTAAGGCTGGGAAGGCTACCATTATAATACTATGCACGTCCAACTGCCCCATGACAACACCCAAGACACATCCAATAATGGCCGTAATTCTGTAGGCGCGTTCACTCTGATTGAAAAGCCCTTTAATAAAATCGGCGGTGCCCGCTACAATTCCTACCGCCGTTGTAAAACAAGCTAGCGCCACCAGGACACTTAGAGCGGCTTGCCCCATGGCACCTAGCGATGAAAGACTCAAGGTTTGTAGTAATTGGACGCGATTATCTACAGTATAGCTTCCACTTACCATAGCACCTAGGGCGATAAGCCCCGCATAAATGAGAATAAAACCCAAACCAGCAATTATACCAGCTCTAGTAATGAGGTGTCTACTCAACTTTGGCGAAAGCCCTTTTAACCGTAGCGAAATTACGACCACTGCTCCTACAACCACACCTCCTATGGCATCAAAAGTTTGATACCCTTCTAAAATACCGCTACTCAAATTAGAAGTATAGATAGACGGCCTGATAGGTGCGTAATTTCCAAAGAGCCCAATACCAATAATAGCACTTAAAATGAGAAGAATCCCAGGAGTGAGGTATTTGCCAATGAGATCCAAGATTTTGGACCTATTCCAAACCAGCAATAACACCAAGAAAAAATATATCAAACTCAACACCCACGAAGGAATATCTATATAAGGCTGTATGGACATCTCATAGGTTACCGAGGCCGTTCTAGGACTGGGAAAGGAGATAGAGATCGCATACACAATAAGGCAATAAATAAGAGCAAAAACCGGAGAAACCTTAGCGGCAAAATCTAGCATCGTACCTTGCAAGCGAGCATGAGCAACTACCGCCATAATAGGAATGATTACTGCCGAGGCTATAAACCCCAAAGCCACCCATAAATAACCTGATCCTGCGTTATAACCAAGAAATGCAGGAAAAATTAAATTTCCAGCACCAAAAAATAAAGAAAACAATGCAAATGCCGTGACAAAAGTTTGTTTGGTAAGTTTCATAGGTTAGGTGATATTTGCGCTTGAAGATACTAGAAAATGACTTGCAACTACAAGGGTGTCCCCATTTTTTATACCGATCAGGGCCAAGGAGCACCTTTGGTTTTACTACACGGTTTTTTGGAAGAGCACAGTATGTGGTCATCTCTAGTAGACATTCTGGGTAAGACTCATCGCGTTATATGCATCGACCTATTGGGGCATGGGCAGTCGGGTCATCTTGGTTATATCCACAGCATGGAAGATATGTCGGATGCTGTTAAAGGCGTTATTGATATATTGCAATTAAACGATGTCACAATCATCGGTCATTCTATGGGTGGGTATGTAGGCTGCGCTTTCGCGAAAGCGTTTCCAGATCTCTTAACAGCTATCTGTTTATTAAATTCTACGCCACTACCCGATACTTCTGAGCGGATACAATTGCGCAAACGAGCCAATCACATGGCCCAATCGCAATATGAAGCTTTGGTGCGTATGTCTTTTGTTAATCTCTTTGACCCAAAAGCTCGCCAAAAGCACCAACCCGCAATTGATGCCGCCTTAACTAAAGCACTTCATACCCCCGTTCAGGGTTATATGGCTGCCAATAAGGGTATGGCTATAAGAGATGATTATACGGATATGTGGAAGGAGCTCAACGCCAAAAAAGCGATGATTTTGGGCCGTACCGATTGGATCGTAGACGCCCAGTTGCACAAGGACAAATTTGAATCTTATTGTGACTTGTTTGATATTATTGAAGGAGGTCATATGTCACATATCTCAAATCAAAAATGTGTGCTACAAGCCATTCTACGGTTTTTGTTTTTAGAAAAGTAGTACCTTAATCGCTTAGGTTGATACTATGGTGCAATACTACCAAATGGTAGTCATCAAAAGGCCTTGGGGTGTTACAACTATAGCGTAAGCATACCCACTAATTTTTATATAGTGCTAAGATCCAAATGATATATATAGGATATGACATAGGCAGTTCTTCGGTAAAGGCTGCTGTTGTAGATGCTAAGACGGGTAAAGCTCTTGCTGTCGCGACTTCACCTTCAAGCGAAATGGCTATAAGGGCTACACAACCCTCTTTTGCACAACAGGACCCAGAACTCTGGTGGCAACACCTGATAAGGGCAACCCACCAGGTTCTGCAAAACGCCAATGTATCGGGCGAGGATGTCAAAGGCATTGGCCTTGCTTATCAAATGCATGGATTGGTTTGTCTTGACGCGCAACAAAACGTATTGAGAGATGCAATCATATGGTGTGACAGCAGGGCTATTGACTTGGGGAACGAAGCCTATGTAGGTATGGGTGCCAAGTACTGTAAAGAACACCTGCTCAATAGCCCTGGTAATTTTACTGCCAGTAAACTGGCTTGGGTTAAGAAAGAGCAATCCGAACTATACCGCAACATAGACAAGGTGCTGTTGCCGGGAGATTATATCGCTTTTAAATTGACAGGAAAGCTACGTACTACTATAGCAGGCTTAACTGAGGCAACTTTATGGGATTTTCCAGCTCATGAGACAAGCCAAAAAGTACTGGCTCAATTTGGATTTGACAAAGATCTCATTCCAACGATCGTTCCTACCTTTGGTGACCAGGGAGAAGTCACTGCTCAGGCGGCCCAACTACTTGGTCTCCCACAAGGCATTCCTATACTTTATCGCGCTGGAGATCAACCCAATAATGCCTTGACTTTAAATGTTTTTGAGCCTGGTGAGCTAGCTGCCACCGCAGGCACAAGTGGTGTCATCTATGCTATTACAGATGCTTTAGAGGCTCCAGAGTTAGAAAAAGTAAACAGTTTTGCCCATGTCAACCATCGTAAAGATCGCACTCGAATAGGCAAATTGCTTAATATTAATGGTGCTGGAAGTGCCTATAGATGGCTCAAAAACACGGCTCAAATCAAAGGCTATCAAGAGATGAATGCCCTAAGCGATCTGGTTCCCGTTGGCAGCGACGGCATTTGTATATACCCTTATGGCAATGGTAGTGAACGTATGTTTCAAAATAAAACCTTAGGATTTCATTTGCAAAATGCCCAGTTTAACAGACACGACATTGCGCATCTATGTAGAGCAACCCTAGAAGGCATAGCGTTTTCATTTGTTTATGGTTTAGAACTGATGAAACAACACCATATTGCCCCTAAAACTATAAGAGCGGGTAACGATAATTTATTTCAATCTGAAGTCATGGGGACCACCATAGCTACCTTAACCGGATGTGAGATCGAAATTTACAATACCACTGGCGCCATAGGTGCTGCCAGGGCATGTACTATAGCCATTTTGGGCTATGACTCTTTTAAGGACTTTGTCTCACAAAATGACCATATCACCACTTACACTCCTGATCCCAATACACAAGCCTATCAACAGGCTTATGATACCTGGCTAGAAGGCTTACATCAATTACTCAAAACACAAAAATAAACGCGATGATCGTACTTGGCAACCAAGAATATTTTAAAGGCATTCCTCAAATAACCTATGAAGGGAAAGACAGTGATAATCCCTTTGCCTATAAATTTTACGAACCCGAAAAAATAGTGGCTGGTAAGAAGATGAAAGACCATCTTAAATTTGCCATGGCCTATTGGCACACCTTGTGTAACACAGGCGGTGATCCCTTTGGACCAGGCACAAAAGTATTTCCTTGGGATGTCCCTACTGCCGCAATTGATGCTGCCAAAGCCAAGGCAGATGCTGCCTTCGAATTTATTAGCAAGATGGGGTTTGAATACTATTGTTTTCACGATACCGATCTGGTAGCTCCGGGAGATAGCTTTCGCGAAAGCGAAAAAAGACTCAACACTATTACTGACTACATCAAACAAAAGCAGGATCACAGCGACATCAAATTACTCTGGGGAACGGCAAACTGTTTTTCTCACCCGCGCTATATGAATGGGGCGAGTACCAATCCTGATTTTAGAATTGTGGCTAGAGCGGGAGCGCAAATAAAAACGGCCTTAGATGCAACCATTAAGCTAGATGGTCAAAATTATGTTTTTTGGGGAGGTCGAGAAGGGTATATGTCCTTGTTAAATACCGATATGAAACGCGAGATCGATCATATGGGGCAATTTTTGGCTATGGCCAGAGACTACGGCAGAAGCCAAGGATTTACTGGTCACTTTTTTATAGAGCCCAAACCCATGGAACCTTCCAAACATCAGTATGATTTTGACTGTGCCACGGTAATCGGCTTTTTAAAAGAATATGGCCTTGACAAGGATTTTAAAATCAATATTGAGGTTAATCATGCCACCTTAGCCCAACACACTTTCCAGCACGAATTACAGACCGCTGCCAATGCCAATATGTTAGGAAGCATTGATGCCAATAGAGGTGATTATCAAAATGGCTGGGATACCGATCAATTTCCAAATAATATTAATGAAACGGTTGAAGCCATGTTAGTCTTTTTAGAGGCAGGCGGATTACAAGGAGGCGGCATTAATTTTGATGCTAAGGTTAGAAGAAACTCTACCGATCTCGAAGATATTGTCTTAGGTCATATAGGTGGTGCAGACACCTTTGCGAGAGGCCTGCTTGTTGCCGATCGGATTTTGAGTAGTTCACCTTATAAAAAACTGCGTCAAGAGCGATACGCATCTTTTGATACAGCTGAGGGCAAAGCTTTCGAAGATGGAAAACGCAACCTTGTCGATCTCTACGAGCTGGCTAGAGATCAAGAAGAGATACCATTACAAAGCGGGAAACAGGAATTATTTGAGAATTTGATCAATCAGTATATCTAAAAACCTCAATCAACCCAATGGCCCTGTTGATCTAATCACTTGTAGCGGTAAAAACTAAAGCGATCACTCTAAATTGAAGGCAAAATATTGGCATATTTGTCTTAAAATGTTAAAATTTTAAGTATTTCATCGATATATTTGTGTATTTGATAGATGTTTTGTTCATTTGAGTCAATCCCAAATAACTCTAATAGCATGAATACCTCTACATCTACTTCAACCTATTCGCCATTTGCTAACTTGCAGTGCAAATTATTTGGACATAAGTATAGAATTACAAAACGCTATGAATCAAACATTAAAGAGTTTGAATGTGCGCATTGCAAAAAGCAATTTACCTTAGATGGTTATGGCCATTATACGCAATTGACACCAAAATTACGTCGTATTAATGAAGTGTACGAAAATTTCTACACGCGCAAATTAGCCCGTTAAATTATTCGTTTTGATCTAGTGCATTCCAACCGCGAGCAATCAAAGGTATTTTAGTATTGGCTCGAGTGATCAAATGTGCCCCTTCTTTTTCTTCGGTCATATGACCGATAACCGTTAGATTTGGATTGGCTTTTATCTTAGGATAGTCATCTTGAGAAATGGTAAAGAGCAACTCATAATCTTCGCCCCCACTTAGTGCAATGGTTGTACTGTCTAGTTCAAACTCTTCGCACACCTGAATGACCTGTGGGTCTAAAGGTATTTTATCTTCAAAAAGGTTGCAGCCTACTTTAGAGGCCTTGCACAAATGCAAAATTTCAGAAGACAAACCATCGCTAATGTCAATCATTGAGGTGGGATGAACTTCTAATTGAGACAGCAAAGGCTTAATATCTTTGCGTGCTTCTGGTTTTAATTGACGCTCTACGATATAGGAATAGGGCTCGAGATCTGGTTGATTATTTGGATTCACAGCAAAAACCTGTTTTTCACGTTCCAAAACTTGATACCCCATATAAGCGGCTCCAATATCTCCCGTAACCACCAGTAAATCATTGGGCTTAGCACTAGACCTGGTTGTGATTTCTTTCGCGACAGCGTGACCTACAGCAGTTATACTAATAACAAGACCAGTATTAGAAGAAGTCGTATCTCCCCCTACCAAATCTACCTTGTAATTGATACAGGCAGTTTGTATCCCAGCGTACAAATCTTCTAAAGCCTCTAAGGGAAATCTATTTGAAACAGCAATAGAGACCGTGATTTGACTTGCCGTTGCATTCATGGCATACACATCAGAAAGATTGACCATAACAGCCTTATACCCCAAATGCTTAAGCGGCATATAGCTCAAATCAAAGTGAACACCTTCTACGAGCAAATCGGTAGTGATAACGAGTTGCTCTTTCTCAAATTCGAGTATGGCCGCATCATCTCCAATACCTTTTATGGTTGAGCTATGAGACACTTTAAAATGTTCTGTCAAATGGGCAATCAATCCAAATTCGCCAAGTTCACTCAGGGCGGTACGTTGTGGGTCTTTATCTTCTAACATGTTGCAAAGGTAGCTAAGATATTGGTAATAGCGATTAGAATTTAGCGTTGAGCTGTATGTTAATAAGGGGTAAATGCTTATCGGATTTTGCTAAAACACCTAATTTCTTTTGTATTTTTAATACCAGAATATGGCACGTCATTTTTAGTAGCAGATCCAATTGATAAAAAGGGTCTAAGATTTCTACAATTTTAGGTAGGAATCAGCGCTAGCAAAGTGTTATATATGTAAGCACGAATAGAAAATCCTATACCTCCACAACATGTTCAAAACTACCCTTTTAACTTTTGCAGTAACCCTATTTAGTTTTAGTGTAATAACTGCACAAACCCCCTGTGATGATGGCCTGGCCAATGGTTTCCCTTGTGAGGGTTACGACTTATTGTCAAGATTTACTCCTGGTGAACTTTCGGCTTCGTTTGCCAACGATTCTTGGGGTTGGGTCGATCCCGATTCAGGACGTGAATACGCCCTTATTGGTCTTAATAATGGTACTGCATTTATAGATGTCACCGATCCTATAGAACCTGTTTGGTTGGGAAAATTACCCACCCACACCAGTAATAGTACTTGGAGAGATATCAAAGTATATCAAAATCATGCTTTTATCGTAAGTGAAGCCTCCGGACATGGAATGCAGGTTTTTGACCTCACCCGATTGCGCGATGTCTCCAATCCTCCAGAAAACTTTTCGGCCGATGCTCATTATGACGGTTTTGGAAATGCCCATAACATTGTGATCAACGAAGACACGGGCTACGCTTATGGGGTGGGTACGACCACCTTTAGCGGAGGGCCACATTTTGTAAATATCCAAGACCCACTCAATCCTGTTGCTGCCGGAGGATATGCACAAAACTCCTATAGCCATGATGCACAGGTCGTTACCTATAACGGTCCAGATTCAGATTATACAGGGCGCGAGATTCTCATAGGAAGCAATGCTGATATTGTGGCCATAGTCGATATCACAGACAAGGATAATCCAGTAGAAATTTCTACTATAGTTTATTCAAACTTAGGATATACCCATCAAGGTTGGTTCACAGAAGATCAACGTTATTTCTTACTGGGCGACGAGACAGATGAGATTGGTTTTGGATTTAATACGAGAACGCTCATCTTCGATTTTGAAGATTTAGACAATCCTGTTTTGCACTTTGAATATGAAGGTACCAATACGTCTACAGATCACAACGGCTATGTGAGAGGTAATAAATATTACCTGGCGAGTTACCGAGCGGGTATGCGAGTCATTGATATAACAGATATCGACAATAAAAACATGGAAGAGGTAGGCTTTTTTGACACCATTCCCGAAAGCGATCAGGTAGGTACCTCAGGACTTTGGAATGTCTACCCGTTTTTTCCAAGCGGAAATATTGTTTTAAGTGGTGATTCTGGATTTACCCTTGTTGCCGATCCAGATTTCTTGAGTGTTGATGATTTTGCCGATGACGAGAGCCTAGCCATCTATCCTAATCCTGCCAACAATCAAATAACGATATCACAGCGATCATCGGCCATAGGGGAGATACGTATTTACAATATTTTGGGGCAAGAAGTTTTGCAAGCCTCAACCCCAGCCTCCCGCCTACAACTCGATATTTCTAATCTACATGCTGGAGTATATTTTGTGCAAACCGCCGCAACAACCCAGCGAATCATTAAGCAATGAAAATAGTAAGCTTCTTTCTTGTATTGCTGTGTATGACAACTATTATTGGTTGTGCAGATGACGACCGCGATTTTGAAGCGGTGGTTCAAAACCCTGATACCGACGATCAAGAAGAAGAAGAGCAACAACAAGAAGACACCAACGACGGGCGCATCCCATGCGAAGATGGGATGGCTGGTAGCTACCCTTGTGACGGTTATGATTTGATGTCACATTTTACCCTTGACGAGCTTAATGCTGAAGGCAATGGCAATGACAGCTGGGGTTGGACAGACCCCTTAACCGGTAAAGAATACGCGATAATGGGAGTGCGCAGAGGCACGGTTTTTATCGATATTTCTAACCCAGTGGAGCCAGTAATTTTGGGTAGACTTACTACCGCCACAGATGGTTCAACCTGGCGTGATATCAAAGTGTATAAAGACCATGCATTTATTGTTAGCGAAGCGGCCAATCACGGTATGCAAATTTTTGACCTCACAAAGCTCAGAGATTTTCCGGGTAGCATTCAAGATTATCAAGCCGATGTACACTATACCGAATTTGGCAATGCCCACAATATTGCGATTAATGAAGATACAGGGTATGCCTATGTTGTGGGTACTCAAACCTTTGATGGCGGGCCACATTTTATCAATATTCAGGATCCTAAAAATCCAGTATTTGAAGGAGGTTTTGCAGGCGGTACCTATACGCATGACGCTCAGGTAGTGACCTACGCCGGCCCAGATCCTGACTACCAAGGCCGCGAAATTTTTATAGGTAGTAATGAAGATGAAGTAGTTATCATAGACGTAACCAATAAACAAACGCCCAATATAATTGCCATAGCTACCTATAGTAACATCGGATTTACTCATCAGGGATGGCTAACTCAAGATCAAGGCTATTTTATTGCCAATGATGAGTTTGACGAAACCAATTTTGGTTTTAATACCCGCTCTATCATATTTGATTTTACAGATCTGGACAATCCTTTTCAACAAGGTAGTTTTATAGGCCCTACCACCGCTACCGATCACAATTATTACACCAAAGGAAATGAACTCTATATCGCAAATTACAAAGCTGGCATGCGCGTGGTAGATCTTACTGGTATTGCGGGCAATGACATTTTTGATATTGGCTATTTTGATACCTTTATTGATAGTGACACTCCAGGGTTTGACGGGGCATGGACCGTTTATCCCTTTTTTGAGAGTGGAAATATTATTGTGAGCGACCTTAGCGGAGGCTTTTTTATCCTGCGTAAGTCAGGTACCTAAAACGCCTCGCGATTTGTGATTTATAAAAAAGAAAAATGCTGCAAATATTTATACATACAACCAGAATGCGACCTTTTAATTTTTGCTTTACGCCAAAATTGATTCAGCTCGCTCTATTGCTATTATTTTTGGTTATGGCAGGTTGTAGCGACGATGAACAACCGCTAAGACCTGAAGAGTCAGAAGAAACAGACGATACGACCAACCCCCCAGACGAGACAGACCCAACGAGTTTAGATTTGGCTTTTATCAACACCTATGGAGGGAGTCAAAACGACAGTTTTCAGGATATCATCGCAACTCAGGATGGGGGCTTTGCCGCTCTAGGATATTCACAAAGCGTAGATGGCGATATTTCAGATAATGACACTCAAGTCAATATGTATTGGTTATTAAAAGCAAGTGCCGATGGAAGTGTTGAGTGGTCAAAGACTTACGGGGGTAGTGATGATGATCGCGGGCAACAACTCATACAAACCAATGACGGCGGTTTTGCATTAGTGGGCTTTGCCAAAAGTGGTGATGGTGATGCCAGTGAAAATGCTGGTTTTGCCGATCAGTGGATTGTTAAATTGGATAGTAATGGCAATTTACAATGGCAAAAGAATTTTGGTTATTCGGGTTCAGATCAGGCATTTTCAATTATACAAACTAGTGATGGTGGTTTTTTTACTGCCGGTTTTTTGGATGTTACAGCCTCTGGCGGTGAGGGCAATGACGGCAGACATGGCGTAGGAGAATTTTGGGGACATAAACTTGATGCCAACGGTAATCTAATGTGGCGCCGCTATTTTGGAGGTAGCAATAACGATAGAGCTTATGGAGTAGTCGAAACGCAAAACCAAGGGTTTTTACTGGTTGGAGCGACAGAAAGCACCGATTTTGACATCACTAATTCTAAGGGCAGCTATGATTTTTGGGCAGTTCATTTAGATAGCTCTGGTAATTTGCTTTGGCAACGCAATTATGGAGGGAGTGAGATTGACATTGCCTATGCCGTGACCAAAACACAGGATGGAAATTACCTGCTTGTGGGGGATACCCGTAGTAGCGATGGTGATGTTACAAGCTTTAAAGGCGCTGCCGATGTATGGTTAGTAAAAATCAATGAACAAGGAAGCATTCTGTGGGAAAAAACCTTGGGGGGTTCAGGTTTTGACACAGCCAGAGATGCAGCCCAATTTGGAAATGATATTGTCATTACAGGAGCTTCTAGAAGTACCGATGGTGACCTAGACTCCAATCAAGGGCAAACTGATTTGTGGATGGCTCAAATAGACAACAGTGGAAGTTTGCGATGGCAAGCCGCTTTTGGGGGCAGTGATCTTGATTTTGGCTACGGTATCACTACTCATAACGGAAATGTACTATATATCGCTGGAGACACTCAAAGTACTTCTGGAGATATTACTCAAAATAAAGGCGGTCTAGATGCCGTTGTAATTAAAATAGATTAAATGTATGAAAGCCCTGAATTACCTTAGTATAATCACACTGTGCCTAGGACTGTTGAGTTGTAATAATGATGAGTCTACTGCCAAAAATCCTGGTACGCTAGAACTAAACTTTATACATACTATAGGTTCTGATAGGCTCGATTTGGGAGAGACCTATCAAAACACCAGCGGAGAATCCTATGTGGTGGATGAGTTAAAATATATCATTTCTAATATCCGGTTGACAGATACACAAGGGGATGAGTTTATTTATCCGGTTGATGAGAGTTATTTTGTGATAGACCAGGCTCAACCCTTAACCCAAATGCTACGGCTTAATAATATTGAAGCAGGCGCATACACTCAACTCACTTTTGGCTTTGGAGTTGATCCTACCAAATATCCTATTGAATCAGGAACCCTTAATTTTGTCCCTACTGCCGAAGAAGCCGGCATGTTGTGGTCTTGGTCTGCAGGGTACAAATTTATCAAGTTAGAAGGTAATTTTACTAGCGATACCACGGCAACACCTACTCCATTCGTGATTCATGTGGGCAGTCATGGAGCTACACTTGACAACTACAAAGAGATTGAATTATCACTCATCTCAGATACTGGGGATCCACTTGTTATTGAAGAAGATGTTATGGCTGTTGAGGGAATATTTTTTGATGTAGGACGCGTCTTTGATGGCCCTAACACCATTAGCATCGAAGCCAAGACAGATATCCAAGTTGATCCCGTCAATGCTCCTAAGATTGCCACAAATATTCAAACGGCATTTTTTATCCCAAGAGGCTAATGAGAAACTGCATTTACATAACGGTTATACTTCTTATACTTAGTTGTAGTACAGACAATGAGGTGTCCAACCCCATTGATGACGACTATACCGAAATTCCTGAGCAAACCAATAATTTGCTCAATTTTGAAGTTCCTTCCAACTTCCCAAATTTGACGTATCCTACGACACAGAACCCACCTACCGAAAAAGGTTTTGAATTGGGCAAAAGACTCTTTTACGATGGTAGACTGGCCTCTGATGGTGTAGTCTCTTGTGGTTTTTGTCATATACAGGAATTCTCTTTTACTCATCATACTCATATTACGAGTCATGGTGTAGATGGTAAAATTGGTAAACGCAATGCACAGCCGTTGCAAAATTTGGCCTTTTTGACAGATTTTACATGGGATGGTGCTGTGAGCTTTTTGGACGCTCAGCCTATTATACCTTTGACTGCCGAAGACGAGATGAATGAGAGCATCACTAATGTAATTTCAAAGTTGCAGGCAGACGATCGCTATCCCGGTATGTTTAAGGACGCCTTTGGAAGTGATGACATTACCACCGAACGCTTGTTTAAAGCACTTTCACAATTTATGGTGATGATGGTTGCTGGTAACTCCAAATACGACAAATGGCAACGTGCAGAAGCTGTTAGCTTCACTCCCGACGAGGAAGCCGGTAGGCTATTATTTGAAAGCAAATGTGCCAGTTGTCATGCAGGGCCTTTACAAACTGATCAGAGTTTTAGAAACAACGGCCTAGCCATAGATCCTAGTTTTAATGATATGGGTCGCGAACGCGTTACAGGATTGCCCGAAGACCGAAGAAAATTTAGAGTGCCCTCATTGCGCAATATAGACACCACATTTCCATATATGCACGACGGTAGGCTACCCACCTTAAAGGCAGTACTCGATTTTTATACCGATGGTATGGAAGACAGCCCCACTTTAGACCCTCAATTTAGAAAAACAGATGGAAGCATCGGTTTGGACATATCCGAAACAGAAAAACTCCAGCTTATTGCCTTTTTAAAAACACTGACCGATAACGATTTTATCAACGATAGAAGGTTTGCAGAGTTTTAGAAAAACCATAGCTTGGTTACTGCAGCAATCAAAACGACAATTAATAGATAATAGGCGGCTTTATCGGCCCAGGCTACCTTAGTAGCAAATCTAGCGGTAAGCCAACCTCCTAAGGTTTGTCCAACAGCCATAATACATCCTATTTTCCAATCAATAAGATTGTTATATGCAAACATGGCAATGACCACAGCGGTATACACTGCAATAACAAATCCTTTTAAGGCATTGCTCTCTATGATATTGATACGCAAAATAAGCACCGTAATAATCAAAAAGAAAACACCGATTCCCATTTGAATAAAACCTCCGTAAAAGCCCAATCCAAATAATAAGGGCACGTAGAGATACCAAGGCGGGTTAAAATTGGGATCTGTAGGCCGCAACCATCGTTTAGGTTTTACCAGAACTGCCACTAGCATAAATACGAGCATGAATCTAAAAAAGGCTCTAAATTGCTCATTACTCACATTTACAGCTACTACCGCCCCAACAATAGCCCCAGTAACAATCCAGAAAAGATAATTTTTGCGTTTGCCTATATCGAGTTGTCCTCCTTTGTAAAATACCCAAGAAGCCGCACTACTTTGCGTAAATATGCCTATTCGATTAGTGCCATTAGCCATATTGGGTGGTAATCCAAGAAGCTCGGTGAGAATAGTAAGGGTGATGGCACTGCCGTTTCCCGCAAGTGTATTTATGCCCCCGGCTAATAAAGCGCCCAAACTTGCCAAAAGGTAAAGTTGAATGTCTGTCATATCTTTTCAAAGATACGAGTGTTAAAGTATATGCTTTCGCGAAAGCATAAAATGCAACAGCCGCACCTATCACCATGAGAGCAAAGTCTATTTGTTAATTATAGTTTGGCAATTACCCCTCCAAAAATATTAAAGCCAGGAGCCGGCTCGTAATACCTCTTTCCAAAAGCATTGATACGGACATTGTCTGTATAGGTTTGATCGAGCAAATTATTACACCCCAAATACGGCTGCAACCTGAGGGTTTTGTAAGAAAATGGATAGCCCAGACGCAGATTAACGAGCTCATAGCCAGCAATGCTGGTCTGGTTGGCATCATCGGCATACTGCTTCCCAACCATATTAAGACTAAGCGTCGCTTGTAGCCCCCCTACAGCAGCGTATTCGAGCTGAAGACTTGAGCGATGTTTGGGCAGCCCTGGTAAGGCATTACCATCAAAAACGCCCGAAGGAGTAGCGTATTTCTTATAGCTAAAATCAGAATAGGTATAACTATAGCCAAGACGCCATGCTTTCGCGAAAGCGTAAACCCCAGCAAGCTCAACCCCATTTCTAATGGTTTCTCCAGCATTGCGGTAAAACACACGGTCGGGAAAATTGGCTAGTTCAAAAGGCACGAGATCGTCGGTGGTAAGAATTCTAAATAGTGCGATATCAAATTGGACAGAAGTTGAAAGATTTGCTTTCCAACCCAGCTCTAAATTAAGCGCTTTTTGTGGTTGCAAAAACGCGTTAAATCCCTGATCTCCTTCAGGATTGGCAGAGAGCTCAGAGAGTGAAGGCGTCTCAAAACTAGTAGCGACCGTAGTGTAAATTTGATGCCGTGGGCTAAGGCTATAATTGACACCAAAACTCGGATTAAAAGCATTGAGGGTCTGCGCCCCAGAAGCATTTCCATTGGTTTGAAACTGGTCTATGACCTCCAACTTATTGTAATCAAACCGAACCCCAGTTTGTATAGCCCACTTAGCGGGTTGCCATTGATTCACAACAAAGACACCCAGGTTAGTAAAACGCTCTAATTGGTCTAAGGTTGTTGCACCTACAACACCTTCTTGATTTAAAAAACGTTGGCGTTGGTCACTCTGATAGGCCACATCATAACCAATTTTTAAATTGTTATGACCCTTTTTAAAAGTTATGGTGCTGCCTTGGCCCGTATAATTGCGTGCCAAAGCAACCGCCCCGCCAAATTCAAAAGGTAGTAATCCATCAAAATCACGTCTTATGTAGAAGAGATAACTCTGTATCTCCTTCTGAAAATTACCTTTTGAGGATAGTTTCCAGTCTAAGGATGTTCCTACCTTAAATTGTCGTATCGCCTCGCCGGTTTGAAACAATAGGTTGCGATCTCTTGCCTGTCGCGGGTTGGCCTCAAATTCTTCGAGGGTAAGCCCTCCTGGGTCATTGGCCAAAGGAGCATCACTAAAATTGACAATTGTTTTTAATACAAATCGATCACTAAGCTCAAAACGTCCAGAAAAATTGGTGTTGATTTGTTCAAACTCGCTTTGTGTTCTATAGTTGTTGGCACGGCCGTAATTGCCGTGTAGCACATAAGTAGCCTTATTGTTTGTGATACCAGCAGTAAGTTGATAATTCTGGAAGCCATAGGCCCCTATGGCTGCTTTCCAATGGTAAAAATCTTTTTGAAAATCTGACAGGGTACTTATCGCAATCACTCCGCCAGAGGCGTTGCCGTACAAACTGGAACTAGGCCCTTTTAAGACTTCGATTTTATCTATGATCCCCAAATTCAAATTGTCTAATTGACCTTGTCCATCTGGTGTGGTTTCAGGAATGCCGTCTACGATAAGCTTTACCCCTCTAATCCCAAAAGCAGCTCTTGCTCCAAACCCTCGTATAGAGATACGTAAATCTTGAGCATAATTGGTTGCATTTTGTGTAAAAACACCAGGCATTTGAAGCAGATATTCTTGTAGCGATGTTTGTTGTCTAGTAGCGTCTAATGGGCTAGCCTTAAAAACAGAGACCGCGGTAGGCACTTTTTTTAAAGGTGTCGCTATACGGGTAGCAGTTACTACAACAGTATCGAGTTGCTGTATGTCTATATCAGGATCTTGGGCGTGTAGCAACACAGGAGACCAAAACAATAAAAAGAGGATGTAACGCACTTAAAGAAGATATTAAAGCGCTTACAAGGTAGCCAGAAAAAGACAAAACAGCTATCTTAGAACATAGATTTTGGGACAAGCGTAACATATTTTGGAATAGCGCACTAATCTTTTAAACCTAACATCCCACCCATTACATGAAAAAGCTCTTCAAAAAATTTAGCCAATGGTATAAGGTAAAAATTAAAGCGATCTCGCCTGGCAAGCAAGCCACAAGAGGTGCTGCATATGGCCTTATAGTGCTGTCTGTACTACTCTTTTTACTGGCATCTATTCGTACAGTGATCCTTACCAATGACGCTTGGATCATCGCCTTTTTAATTTGTTTTTTGTTGGGAGCTATTTTATTGGCATATATCAATACCTGGCTCATCAAAAAGATTGCTGGCATTCCTAAAAAGTTTAAACTAGCGCTTTTTATCGCCATTCCCTTATTAGTCGTTGTCTTTGCAGGAGAAGGAATTTATATCACAGCAGGTATTCTAGTTTTTTCACTGCTTGGCGCAGGTCTTGCCGTACTCTTTACAGGACGCTTTCGCGAAAAGACCACCACCAAAAAATTCATAACAATCTCAGGACTCCTCCTTGCCATAGCTACTCTAATAGGGGCTTTTATAGGTTATGGTCCTGATGGTTTTGAAATGGATCCCATTGTCAATGCTGCAGCTCTTAATGCCAACACTGTAAAAGCTATAGATGCGGTTTCTCCCGCACAAAATGGGACTTACTCAATTGCGAGCTTGACCTATGGTAGCGGTAAGGACAAGCATCGTCCAGAATTTGGAGAAAAAGTCATCATTACTACAGATTCTGTCAATGGCGTAGCTTTTCTGGACAATTGGGATGGTTTTGGGGGTTGGTATCGAGAGCAGTATTGGGGTTTTGACGACGCATCTCTGCCTCTTAATGGCTATGTCTGGTACCCCCAAGGCAAGGGTCCTTTTCCCATTGCACTTATTGTACATGGCAATCACGGCATGCAAGATTATTCTGATGTAGGCTATGAGTACTTAGGAGAATTATTGGCCTCTCGTGGGATTATTTTAGTCTCTGTAGATGAAAATTTTCTCAACGGCTCGTGGTCTGATATTATGGGAGGTCTAGACGATGAAAATGATGCGCGTGCCTGGATACTTCTAGAGCATCTACGACAATGGCACGATTGGAATGCTGCTCCAGATAGTCCTTTTTATCAAAAAGTAGATACAACAAAGATTGCACTTATAGGGCACTCTAGAGGTGGAGAAGCCGTTGGTCATGCCGCGCTGCTCAATAAAACTCCTTTATATGTTGATGACGCGAGTATCTCGCTCAAGTACAACTATGATATACAGTCTATTGTAGCAATTGCCCCTGTAGATGGCCAATACCAACCAGCCCACGTACGCACTGCCTTAAAGGATATTAATTATTTGGTCTTACACGGTTCTCAAGATGCCGATGTTACCTCTTATGCCGGCTCTAGACAATATGAACGTATTCAATTTTCGGATAGCACTAACTATTTTAAGACTGGCCTTTATATTCAAGGGGCCAATCACGGACAGTTCAACACGAGCTGGGGTAATAATGACACAGGGCTGGCTCCAACCAAATTTCTAAACCTATCACAGTTGTTGGAGGCCGAAGATCAACAACAAATAGCCAAAGTCTATATCTCGGCCTTTTTAGAACATACTTTAAAGGACAATAGCATCTATAAGCCGCTGTTTGCAGATGCCAGAACAGGAAGACAATGGTTGCCAGAAACCATTTACTTATCCCAATATCAAGATGCTTCATTTAAAGCTGTAGCCACCTTTGATGAAGATTTTGACGTGACCACAAGTTCAAAGGCCGATGGCACTTTTACATCCGAGAACTTGACGGTGTGGCGAGAGCAGGATATACCATTAAAATACGGCAAAAAAGGAAGTAGAGCAGCCTATGTAGGCTGGTATTATGACATAGAGCAAACCGATACCTTAGCGCAATCTGAGAACAGTCAAGACCGTTTGAGCATCCCAGATTCGATAGTAGCACAATACACCCTTCGCTTTGATCAAAAACCGCTTGCAGTAGATACTACCTCAGTCTTGACATTTGCCCTGGCCGAATCTACAGAGAATACCCATCCCAAAGAAAGCGGCAAATGGGTACGCAATCAAAATGAGACAACCCATAATACCTCCCAAAACAACAATAACTCAAACAATCAAGCAGCCGCCAATAAGGAGCTAACAAACGCCGCCAATTCTAAAGAGACAGATGATGACGATCTTAAGGAGGCCGAAGACCCTATAGATTTCTCTATCGTGATTAGCGATGTTGATCAGAATGAATTGCGATTTGCATTGAGCGATTTTTCTGCGCTGCAACGCGAAATTCAAACCCGCCTATGGAAAACAGATTTCATAAAAGGAGATGATAGCTCAGAGCATATATTTCAAACCTTTCGATTTCCTTTATCAGACTATCTCACTACTGCTCCCCAATTTGACGCTAGTCAGATCAAGTCGATCTCCTTCGTCTTTGATCGTACTCCAGAAGGCGTGATTGTCATTGACCATCTAGGCTTTACCCAACCTTTGAATGACTAATTTTACAATCCTTAAGGCAATAACGCTAGCGCTTTATCTGATAAGATTTAGCATTAACTTATAGATGATTTGAGCATAGAGAAGGCCTATGGTTCTATGTGTTAGAATAATGTTAGGTTCTATGGTTAAAACCTACTATTGGCGTATATTTGCAAACTATTTAGAATCATTATGATTAAAGTATCACCAGAAGCAAGAAATAAGATCGCAAACCTCATGCAGGAAGGCGGTTATGATGTAACCTCAGATTATGTTCGCGTTGGCGTCAAAAGTGGTGGTTGCAGTGGTTTGTCGTATGAGCTCGATTTTGATCGCTCACAAAAAGAAAACGACAAAGTTTTTGAAGATAATGACGTTAAATTAATTGTAGATAAAAAGAGCTTTTTATATCTCATTGGTACAACCCTAGAATACAGTGGTGGCCTTAATGGGAAGGGATTTGTTTTTAATAATCCCAATGCGCAACGCACCTGTGGGTGTGGCGAAAGCTTTTCACTATAAGTTGCATCTTATTGCGCTATAAAAGCGCAGTACTAAATGACACTTTTATAAAGAAATTATGGCTTACACTGAAGATGATTTAAGAGAAGAGTTAAAGACCAAAGAATACGAATACGGCTTTTTTACCGATATCGATTCTGAAACCTTTCCTGTAGGTTTGAATGAAGATATTGTTCGGGCGATCTCTAAGAAAAAAGAAGAACCAGAATGGATGACCGAGTGGCGTTTGGAGGCCTTCAGACATTGGGAAAAAATGGAAGAACCCGAATGGGCCAATGTTCATTACGAAAAACCTGACTTTCAAAATATTTCTTATTATTCGGCACCTAAGAAAAAAGACAAATACCAAAGTCTTGACGAGGTAGATCCCGAGTTACTAGAAACGTTCAAAAAACTAGGAATATCTATTGATGAGCAAAAAAAACTAGCTGGGGTTGCCGTAGACATCGTGATGGATTCGGTATCGGTGGCGACTACTTTTAAGGATACCCTAGCCGAAAAAGGTATCATTTTTTGTTCGATCTCTGAGGCGATTAAAGAACATCCAGAGCTAGTTCGTAAATATCTAGGCTCTGTCATTCCGCAAAGAGATAATTTTTATGCTGCACTGAACAGCGCCGTTTTTTCTGACGGTTCATTCTGTTATATCCCCAAAGGTGTACGATGCCCTATGGAGCTCTCTACCTATTTTAGAATTAACCAAGGGGGTACAGGACAATTTGAACGTACCCTGGTTATTGCAGATAAAGGAAGTTATGTAAGTTATTTGGAGGGTTGTACAGCACCAAGTCGTGACGAAAATCAATTGCACGCAGCTTGTGTAGAGCTTATCGCCCTGGATGATGCCGAGATCAAATACTCTACAGTACAAAACTGGTATCCTGGAAACAGTGAAGGAAAAGGTGGGGTGTATAATTTTGTGACCAAAAGAGGGATTTGTGAGAATAATGCGAAGATCTCTTGGACGCAAGTAGAAACAGGAAGTGCGGTCACCTGGAAATACCCTAGTTGTATCTTAAAAGGTGATCATTCTATAGGCGAATTTTACTCTATCGCTGTTACCAACAATTTCCAACAAGCCGATACGGGTACCAAGATGGTACACATTGGTAAAAATACCAGGAGTACCATCATTTCAAAAGGAATATCTGCTGGTAAATCACAAAATTCTTACCGTGGCTTGGTGAAGATTAACAGTGGAGCCACCAACGCACGTAACTTTTCGCAATGTGATAGCTTACTGATGGGCAATGAGTGTGGGGCTCACACCTTCCCGTATATAGAAGCAAAAAACAAAACGGCTCAAATCGAACACGAAGCGACTACGAGTAAAATTGGAGAAGACCAGATCTTTTATTGCAATCAGAGGGGAATAGATACTGAAAAAGCCATTGCGCTTATTGTAAATGGTTTCAGTAAGGAAGTACTTAATAAACTTCCCATGGAATTTGCGGTTGAAGCTCAAAAGCTTTTAGAAATAAGTTTAGAAGGCTCTGTAGGATAAACTCAAGAACAATGAAAAAACTCGCGGTCATTTTATT
>CAZJWI010000272.1:0-6026 GCA_964549485.1 uncultured Flavobacteriaceae bacterium | reverse complement strand
AATCAATCCCCAGCTTATCTGCGGTTTTTTTGAATAATTTTTCTGGGTTGTCAGTAGTAGGTGGTGTCCAGGGTTTTGTATTTTCTGGACTTATGACAAGGTTTTGATTGACATTGATATTTGTGAGTAATTGTGTGGTCTTATTGGGCCAAACAATACGCAGCGAATCAACCATGGTGTGATTGCCATATCCAAAATGAATAATAGGTTCTGAGGATGCCTGAAATCCTCTTACACTGTAGAGCTCTTTATATTGTAACTCGCCATTGTGATAGGAGTATACCTTGGTTCCAATCCCAAATGGATTACTGCCGTTGTCTCGGAGCGAAAGCTTGAGATAGCCAGCCTTGTCATTCGTTTTATTGATGTATAGGCTAGCAGGACGGTTGATATTATTGGTCACTAAGTCGAGATCGCCATCATTATCAAGATCGGCGTAGGCTGTAGCACCAGAGACAATACTGTCTTTGACCATCCACTGGCCAGAACGATCAACAAACTCAAGCTTTGCCCCACCTTCAAAGATCATATTGTGTGTAGCCCCGCTAGGCATAAGTTCTAGAGCGCTTTGATCTATAAGTTTGGTATTGGAAATTTTATTTTGGATTTGATCTGAAGACACATAATTGATGTAATCGAGATCATTGGGTCTTTTCGGGATGCCATTGGCGATAAAAAGATCTTGTTCTCCATCTTGATTATAATCTGCAAATAGGGCGCTCCAACTCCAATCTGTGGCAGCTATACCGCTCATAAGTGCCTGCTCGCGATAATGGTATCCTTGCTGATTTACATAGAGCATATTACGGGTGTATTGGTAATGATATCCGTATCGCTCTGTACGAAGTTTTTGAGTTTGAATGTCGTCGTCGCCTTCTGAAGATTTTAGCACCTTTTCATCTTCAGGGAGCATATCGAGAGAGATGATATCGGGCCAACCGTCATGATTGAGATCGGCTACGTCATTTCCCATAGAAAAACGTGAGGTATGTCCAAAATACTGACGCAAAGATTCAGAAAAGGTGCCGTCACCATTATTGATATAATAATAGTCGTCTTCATGAAAATCGTTACCTACGTAGATATCTGGGTAGCCATCTTTATTAAAATCGGATATAGCAACGCCCAAGCCATAGCCATTAATACCGCCATAAATGCCTGCTTGCTCGCTTACATCAGTAAAGCGATTGCCGTCATTACGCAACAATTTGTCACCGGTTTCAAAGTTTCTAGCATATCTTAAACTCGCTACACCAAAAGATTCTGGGGTATGTACGGCGTGATTGAGCAAGTAAATATCTAAATCGCCATCGAGATCATAGTCCAAAAATGCTGCCGATGAGCTATAGGAGTCGATATCTAGACCATAACTTTTGGCGCTTTCTGTAAAGGTGTTGTCGCCATTATTGATATAGAGTTCGTTATAGCCGTTAAATCCATTTATACCCACTACAGCACATACATAAATGTCGAGATACCCATCCCCATTTACATCTCCCATCACGGCTCCAGTATTCCATGTGCTATTACCTTCTATACCCGCTGTGGCCGAAATGTTTTCAAATGCTAAATTTCCTTTATTGAGATACAATTGATTTTTGACCTGATTACCCGAGAAAAACAAATCGACCAATCCATCATTGTTGATGTCTCCCAGTGCTACACCACCCCCATTGTAAAAATAGAGATAATCCAGAATGTTTAACTGGTCAGTTTCTGTAATGGTATTGGTAAAGGTGACCCCGGTTTTATCTGGTGTAGGCATAGAAAATTGACTGCCTTGGTCAGTACAGGAAAAAAATAATAACAGCAGCGCTACGGGGAAATATACTTTATTCATCTAACGCAAAAATCTTGGGTTTTTCATTATTGATCGCTGCGATGAGGAACTGGCGTCCTTTTTTATCTTTAAACGTCTGTAAGTGTTTGATTTCTCCTTTGACAAAAAAGCCACTTTGATCATAATCAGACCATTTGTAGGAAGCTCCATTTTGACTTAGGAGCACACTGCCATAATTGGCGTCTAGTTGAGAATACTGTGGTTTAAATTCAAAATTATTACCCCCAAGAATGATGTCTTTAAACCCATCGTCGTTTAAGTCTGTGCAATGGATACCGCAGACACAAGAAAGCTGCACTTGGTAGGGAAGGGGCATAATCTCAAAGCTTCCGTCACCATTGTTAATTGCAATAACTGAAGCCGATTGATCTACCATTTTAACAATAGAGTTTGCCAGGATCTCTGCTGGAAACAACTCGTCAATCGCTCTCTTTGCATAGTCTGAGGCTTTGATATTTTGCTTTTTCAAGGCGTTAATCTGTCCGGTAAGTTCCTTTTTTTGATGAATTGGATAATCCCTACCATCCTTCTGGAGCGTGGTTATTTGTTCTATGGTACCATTGCTGTCAAAATCATTAATAAACATCTTCATCGGGGTCTTCGGGGTGGGTAAATAATGCAGATTTGTGCCCTCATTGCCAAAGATAAAATCCACATCACCATCATTGTCAAGATCTTCTGCTTCTACCGCATTCCACCAGCCCATCAGGCTATCCAGACTCGTCTCAGATCTACTTAACCTCCTGCCTGTGTTTTTAAAGATTTTAGGACTAGACCATTCTGATACTGTAAGCAAGTCTTTGTTGTTGTCGCCATCAATATCTACCCAAACCGCATCGGTAATCATACCCGCTGTTCTGGTGTCATAGGCCAATTTTTGCGTTGCATCTACAAAAGTGCCATTTCCTTGGTTTTCTAGAAGTAGATGTTCTGGATCAATACCGTAAACCCCTACCACAGATCGAGACCCGATAAATACATCTATATCACCGTCATTGTCAAAATCTTCTGGCGCCACTACAGACATATTTTGAAAGGCAGATGGCAGATCGGTCGCACTCTTAGAGAAGTTACCTTTGCCATCGTTAATGTATAATCTAGGCTTAAATAGCTGTTTGGAGGTAAGTTCATTGCCTCCTGAGGCCACTAGTAGATCCAGATCACTATCACCATCGGCATCAAAAAATGCAGCGGCAGTATCTTCAAAAAGCGCATCACTCTCAAAAACGGCTGGGGTGGTAGGTGTAAGCGAAGCGTTACCGCTATGTCTGTATAATTGTCCTGGCTTTCCTTTGGCCCCTCCAAGAAAGATATCCTCATTACCATCATTATCTATGTCGCCTACAGCTAGGCTAGGTCCTTCCTGAGAGACTTTTTTGGCGATAAGCCCTTCGTAATCAAAATCGCTATAGGTGTTTTCCTGATGGGTAAGTAATTTAGTGTTAGATCGCTCAGAGAGCAATGGTGTGATTGCAGCAGGTTTGGGGAGTTTGTAGGTAGTGGTAGCACTGTTTTGTTGTAAATTGACCGTCTGATTAACCGCTACATCTTTTAGCAATTGAGTACCATCATTGGGCCAGATGACACGTAGAGAATCTACTTGAGTGGCCTGACCTAAACCAATGGTCATGTCGTATTCCATAGAAGATTGAAATCCTCTTGACGGAATCAATTCTTGAAACGAAACCTGATCGTTATAGTACAACAACACCTTCGTACCAACGGCAAATGGATTTTTAGCACTACCTTCAAAAGTAAGCTTGAGGTAGTTGTGCTCTAATAGGGCGTCGCTTTTGTTTTCATAAACAAAAGAGTGCATATTGACATTGTTGACCACCAGATCGAGATCCCCATCATTGTCCAAATCGCCGTAGGCCGAGCCATTAGACATACTTTTGGTGCCAAGTCCCCATGGTTGAGACACATTCTTAAAGGTGATATCTTTTTGGTTGTGATAGGTGTAGTTGGGAAGTGGTTTAACTGGCATTTTTACCAGTATGGAATCTATCGCTTGTTTTTTACCTGTTAGGGCCATTTCTTGTAAAATGTCATTGGCAAAGAAATCGACAAAATCAAGATCGGTCAAGTCGTGGTTAATCCCATTGGTTACATAAATATCTCGATAACCGTCATTATCCATATCAAATAGTAAACCAGACCAACTCCAATCTGTAGCCTCAACACCACTGTAATAAGCCGTTTCAGAGAATGAGCCATTTCCATTATTGATTTGTAGCGTATTTTGAATAAATTGTTGGTAAAAGTCCTTACTCTGTTTGAGTTTATAGACGTCATAACCGTCAAACTCCATCACAGATTTTACGCGCTCTTCGGCTTCTGGAAGCATATCGGTTATAAAAATGTCCTGTAGCCCATCATTGTTGATATCTGCCATATCAACACCCATAGCCGAAAGCGATAAGTGATTGGTCCACTCTTTAATAGACTCGGTAAAGGTGCCGTCCTGATTGTTGATATAAAGGTAATCCCGTTCATAAAAGTCGTTAGAGACATAAATATCTGGGTAGAGATCATGATTGATGTCTGTAATCATAATACCCAGACCAAAACCTATCAAACTGCCATAAATACCTGCTTCTTCGCTCACATCTGTAAAAGTGCCGCCATCGTTGCGCATCAATAAATCGCCCACTCCTCTAAAAATTTCTGGTACATTTTTCCAATTCTGTGCGCGTTTGTTGCGTTGTTCGGCATAGCCCAGACTACTTACAGGAATATTACTGTTGTTTAGAATATATACATCGAGATCTCCGTCTTTGTCGTAGTCAAAAAAAGAAGCGTGAGTAGAAAAACCTGACTTGGCTAGATTGTAAGCCTCAGCCTGCTCAGTAAAAGTCAAATCTCCATTATTGATGTATAAATCATTATCGTGATTATTGCCCTCCATATTCCCTGCATTACTCACATAGATATCTAATAGGCCATCGGCATTAACATCGGCCATGGCCACACCTGTAGACCAAGGTTTGTTTCCGGCAACCCCAGCACTTTGACTAATATCCTCAAAAACAAAATCTCCCTTGTTAAGATATAACTTGTTTTCTCCCATATTTGCGGTTAGATAGATGTCAGAAAGCCCATCGTTGTTGATATCACCAATAGCAACACCACCTCCATTGTAGAAATTACGGTATCTAAAAATATTAAAGTCTTTTTGGTTTTCTATGGCATTGACAAAATCTATACCCGTGCTATCTGGGGGCAATAACTTAAATAAGGTGTCTTCATTTGTAGCAGCGGCTACAGGCTCGGTTGAGCTGTCTTGTGTACACGAATAACAGCATATAAGCAGTAGTAAGCTACCTAATAAGCGTTTTAGGGAAAACATATTCATAAATCGTTTACTGTGTTTTTTTTAAGAAAATGGGGCTTTCATTATTACGGCCTATTACATAATATAATTGCTTGTCTAACCTTAATTCCTGTATACTTCGTCCAGGGCCACTAGCATCAATCTGTGGCTCATTTACCGCTTGAAAATAACCATTTTTATCGTTCAACAAAAGTACGCCATGAGAGCCATCTAACCTACCCAGTTGGGTGCTAATTTCATAGGTGTTGCCTACCAAAAACAAGTCGGGATAATCATCATTGTTCAGGTCAGAAATCAGAACGTCATTTACAGATGATATTTGGCTATCAAAAGGCAAAGCTTTGGCCGTAAATTGATTGCCCTTATTTTCGAAAAGCGTCGTGCTAAGGGTATAGACTTCTTTTGTTTGGGCGCTTTTTAATTTTTGAGGAGAGAATAATTGTCCTATAGACGCTTTCGCGAAAGCATTGTAAGACAAAAACTTTTTGTTTAACATAGGAATTTGTTTAACGAGCTCATCTTTAATGGCAAGGGTCGTTTCTGTGTCCTTTTGATAATAGGTGACTATGGGATCTACTGTGCCATTATCGTCAAAATCGGCAAGGCGGACGCGTAAGGGTTTTGAGGGGCTTGCGCTTAATTTGGTATTGTGTCCCCAATTGCCTGCAATAAGATCCAGATCGCCATCAAGATCAATATCGGTGGCTGTTATGGTATTCCATAAGCCGTTACTTTTAGACAAGCCGTTGGATGATTGTTTGACCAAGTGCTGGCCGTCGTTAAAATAAATTTGAAGCGGCATCCAATGTCCTGCAAATACAGCATCTTTATAGCCATTTTGATCCAAATCTG
>CAZJWI010000271.1:0-1778 GCA_964549485.1 uncultured Flavobacteriaceae bacterium | reverse complement strand
ATAACCCAATGAAGCTGCTAAATCTTCGGCTGCCTTTTTTTCTTCGAGATACCAGGGAGCCGCACGATAATTGGCATAAAATTTACCGTATTGCCCCGTAAAATCTTCGTGGTGCAAATGCAGCCAATCATACAATATGAGCTGATCGTCTAAGACAGCTTTGTCGTAAATTGTAGTATACGGAATCTCCGCATAGGTTAATACCATAGTCACTGCATCATCCCAAGGCACTTTACTATCTGGAGTGTAGACAGCAATTTTGGGAGCTTTTTCCAAAATTACAGCTTCCATGTTTTGAGATGGACTCCCAATTTCTGATAAGATCTGCTGAGTAGCTGTATCAGATAAAATTTCAAAAGACACCCCGCGTATCGTACATTCTCTTCGTATGTCTTCTGTATCGGGTAATAAAAAGGACCCTCCTCTATAATTGAGCAACCACTTCACCTTGAGCTGTTGGTCTAATGACCAATAGGTGATCCCATAGGCTTTCAAATGTTCCTTTTGACTTTCGGCATCCATAGGGATCAATATATAGGATGCTTTCGCGAAAGCGGATAGCAATAAAAAACCACAAAGCAGTAATATTTTTTTCATAGCGTGAACGGGTGATAAAAGCGCACTATAAGCCTAACGTTTAAAAATACGATTTTGGTATGACAAAAAGGATACCAAGAGCCCGTAGCATCATAGTTTTAACACAGCCTTAAGGCATACTTTGTGAACAATCGATACTAAGCGGTGCCACCCTGCTGGCTTTGAAAGCTAGAAGGGCACGCCATCATCTTCTTCGGCTCCGCCAAAGGCCTGGTCTGGAGAAGGCAAGTCGTCTGGGGTAAAGGTATCGTCATTGGCAGCGGCATTCATGCTACTGTGGAATTCGTAAGGCGTACTAAAATCGTCGAGATTGTCAAATTTACCCAGGTGGCCTATAAACTTTAGTCTAATGTTGTCAAGCCCACCATTACGGTGTTTGGCAACAATAAATTCTCCCTGACCTTCGGTAGGACTTCGCTCTTCATCATCCCATTCTTCAATCTTGTAGTATTCGGGTCTGTAGATAAATGATACTATATCGGCATCCTGCTCAATAGCTCCAGATTCTCTTAGATCAGAAAGCAAAGGTCGCTTGCTACCACCACGCGTTTCAACCGCACGAGAAAGTTGTGACAGCGCGATCACTGGCACCGAAAGCTCTTTGGCCAAAGCCTTGAGATTTCTAGAAATCATCGATATTTCTTGCTCGCGATTACCTCCTTTTTGATTTCCCCCTGCTGTCATTAACTGCAAGTAATCAATCATGATAATTTTAATACCAAACTGTGAGGCCAATCGACGGGCTTTGGCTCTTAAATCAAATATGGATAAAGAAGGCGTATCATCTATAAATAAGGGCGCCTTTTCTAAACTTTTAACTTTGACATTTAATTGCTCCCATTCGTGCTTTTCGAGTTTACCCGTTCTCAGCTTTTCTGAAGACAATCCAGTTTCAGAAGAAATTAAACGTGTGATGAGCTGTACCGAGGACATCTCTAGAGAGAAAAAGGCAACAGGTACATTTTGATCTACGGCCATATTTCTAGCCATGGTCAAGGTCATGGCCGTTTTTCCCATACCAGGACGTGCGGCCACAATAATCAAATCACTAGGCTGCCATCCAGAAGTGAGAGCATCAACTTTATGAAAACCTGTAGGAATCCCAGAAAGGCCTTCTTTATTGGAGATCTCTTCAATTTTCTTTTTGGCCTGAATCACTAGACTTTGAGCACTTTCAGAAC
>CAZJWI010000270.1:0-14707 GCA_964549485.1 uncultured Flavobacteriaceae bacterium | reverse complement strand
GGCAAATTATTTTTGGTTTGCAGTGGTAAGATTGCAGGTCAAGATCAATTAAAAGGCCTATCCGAGCTCACAGATTCTCTACTACTCCAACATTACCAGCAGGCTATTCAACTCTCTGCAAAAGATTGCAAATTGGCCGACCAACTTTGGACATTATACTGTGGTGAAAATCACCAATTGTGGGATCCTAATCTGGCCCGAGACAGTTCATTTCCTTATTTGGCGGCTTGTATGGCGGCGCACCTACAGCGTTTTCCATCTGTTGTAAATGGACTCACTACCTTAGAAAAACAACTCTTATCGCTTATTGACATCTATCAAATAAGCTCTGAAAAACAGTTTTGCGGTTATGCGCTTACTTATCAAGGCTATTATGGCTACGGTGATATCCAAATGCTAGGTATCATACGAAGGTTATCATTATATTATGAGGTAAAAGAGCAATTGTATACGTTAACCTCTTTAGGTACGCAGCTCATCAACAACACGGCCTCGGTGGCTAATAATACAATAGCCGATGTTACTTATGGTGGAGCTCCAAAATGGTCCTTCTATTTTAATCCTCATACCAATTTACTACAAACGCAAGTCTCATGAGCATCCAAGATTCAGAATTAATTTTAAACCCAGACAGCAGCGTTTATCACCTCCATTTAAAGCCTCAGGATATTGCTACTACCATTATTACTGTGGGTGATCCCGCTCGAGTTGATGCCATAGCGACTTATTTTGACAAGATTCGATTTACGACTCAAAAAAGAGAATTTAAAACCATCACAGGCTTTTATAAGGGTTTGGAAATCACAGTAATATCTACCGGTATTGGCACCGATAATATCGATATTGTACTCAACGAACTAGACGCCCTTGTCAATATAGATCTTAGCACCAGAACTGTTTTACCTACTCATACCGTGCTTGACATTGTACGTATAGGTACCAGTGGCGCTATTCAGTCCGATATCAAAGTGGATACCTTTGTACTTAGCCAAATCGCTATAGGACTGGACGCCTTACTCCATTTTTATCAAAGTGAGCACATTCAGCACAAGAGTATACAACGAGATTTTGTAGCTCATATGGGTTGGGCAGCGGTCAAAAGCGAGCCTTATGTTGTGGGCTGTGATTACGCTTTCGCGAAAGCGTTCTCTGACCCACAAATGGTATTGGGGTGTACAGCAACCAATATCGGGTTTTACGGGCCTCAAGGCCGACAACTACGATTGAAGGTATCAGATCAAAATATGAATGACAAACTTCAGGATTTTGAGCTAAAGGTATCTAGTGACCGAGATGCATTACACCAAAACACGATCAGGATCACAAATCTAGAAATGGAAACTGCTGGAATTTACGGATTGGCTAAACTTTTGGGACATAGGGCGGTATCACTTAATGCAATTTTGGCCAATCGAGTTCACAAGACTTTTAGCAGTGATCCCAAAAAAGCTATTGACCAATTGATTAAATTTACCCTGGATCGCTTGGTAAATCATAACAAATATTAAGCACCAGTTTAAAGCACAAGACATATGCAGAAAATTAGAATTGGAGGCGTACCCGAGCACTTTAATTTACCTTGGCATCTGGCTATGGAAGAAGGGCTCTTTAAAGCTGTAGGTATTGATCTAGAATGGATTGATTTTCCTGACGGCACAGGTGCTATGAATCGTGCTTTGCGCAACAAGGAAATTGATCTGGCGGTCATCCTCACTGGAGGCGTCATTAAGGATATTGCTAACGGTAATCCAAGTAAAATTTTACAGCTCTTTGTCTCCTCTCCTTTGCTTTGGGGCGTTCATGTTGCCTCAGAGAGTCCTTTTGATAATATTGATCAACTACAACACGCCAAAGCAGCAATAAGTCGGTATGGCTCGGGCTCCCATGTGATGGCCTATGTACAGGCTAAGCAGCGTGGCTGGGATACTTCAGCGCTGCGGTTTGAGGAGGTTCAAACTTTAGATAATGCGGTTATGGCACTTACCGAAGGAAAGGCCGATTATTTTATGTGGGAACATTTTACCACCAAACCTATCGTGGATGCAGGGATCTTTAGAAGACTTGGTGACTTTCCAACTCCCTGGAGCTGCTTTGTCATTGCTGGGCATGAAGATTTTGTCCAGGCGCATTCCCAACTCACAGGCCAACTACTCCAAGTGATTAATACGGTTACTGCAGATTTTAAGCAAATACCGGCTATTGATAGAACACTTGCCCATCGCTACGAACAACAACTTTCTGACATTCAAAAGTGGCTAGAACTAACGAGCTGGTCACAACAACAAATATCCCCTGAAGAGGTGAGTCTTGTACAAGCGAGATTATTAGATTTACAAATGATAGACTCTGTGTTGGATGTATCCGAATACATCACAAATTAAGCATTTCATAAATTTTTCTTAATATTGAACGCAACCCTTTGTAGATGTCTGCATCTACAGAGTAGAATTTAAAATGGTTTCGCCGATGATCACCTTTGCTATAGTTATTGCCGTTCTATTATGTATCAACTTTTTGTTGTTGCACTTTAGCTGTAATAAGAGCACCGAATCGGAACCCGGAGAAGAATAACATACTAGTTTTACGATACAAAATGGCGCTGAAGCTTAATTCAAATTTTCGGCGTCATTTTTTTTTGAAAAATACTTAAGAGTATTACGGTATTTACCAGACTATAGGTGATGCACCCATTGCCAACAACAATTCATTTGTTTTACTAAAATGTTTATTACCAAACCAATAGCCTCTATTTGCACTAAGTGGGGATGGATGGCCTGAGGTGAGGATGTGATGTTTTGAGAGATCGATATTTTTCCCTTTTTTTTGCGCAAAACCGCCCCATAATAAGAAAATAACGCCATGACGCTTGCGCGAAATGTGTTGGATGACATTGTCTGTAAATTGCTCCCATCCTTGTTTTTGATGTGAACCTGCCTGCCCCTCTCTAACCGATAGAGTAGCATTTAATAAAAGAACTCCTTGTTGGGCCCAGGATCTTAAATTACCTGATATTGGAATGGCTTGATCGAGATCTGTGGCCAACTCTTTAAAAATATTGGCTAGTGAAGGCGGAAACTTGACTCCGTCTTGAACCGAAAAACACATTCCATGAGCCTGCCCATGCCCGTGATAGGGATCCTGACCTATAATAACTACTTTGACCTTGTCAAAGGGACATTCGTTAAATGCCTCAAATAATTGCTCTTGTGCAGGATAACAACGATGCTCTTGATATTCTTGAGTAAGGAATTGCATTAACCTAGCAAAATAAGGTTGTTCAAATTCTTCGGCTAAGACCGCCTTCCAGCTAGGGTGAATATTCAGCTCCATTGTCGTATTTTTGTATATCAAAGCTATGAAAAATTGGAGGAGTAATTGACCTTCCTAAATTTCGCGTAAGCGGACTATTTATGATCAAAATTCACGAAAAGACCTTAAATGATTTAGAGTTTCCTACGATCTGTGCACAAATTGCAGAGCGTTGTGTCACAGAACTGGGCAAATTAAAGGCCGAGGCAATTACTCCTTATAGCAGTAAAAAGGCCGTGCTCTTTGGATTGGCACAAACCAATGAATACCTCTCATCAAAAATGCATGAAACTGTGATTCCCAATCACGGTTTTGACAGTGTAGACCGCGAGTTACAATTGTTGGAGATTGAAGAAAGTGTTCTTGAAATAGGGAGTTTTAAAAAGCTTTCGAGTCTTTCTGAAACGGTCAATTTTCACCTAAAGTTCTTTGCCAAATATCAAGAGCGATATCCCAGCTTGTACGCTACAGTACGCCCAACCCAACACACGACTTTTATTGTTGAAGCTGTCCAAAAAGTGATTGATCGCTACGGCGAGTTGCGCGATGATGCCTCACCCCTGCTACAGCAAACGCGTCGCTCTATCAATCAGGTAAAAGGGCGTATTAATTCGAGTTTTGCAAGTGCGCTAGGCCAATATCAAGGATATGGTTACCTCGACGATATACGCGAATCTGTGGTAGAAAATGTACGTGTGCTCGCGGTAACCGCCATGCACAGACGAAAAGTAAAAGGATCTATCATGGGAAGCTCTAAAACGGGAAGTATTGTTTATATACAGCCCGAAGCTACCTTGCAGGCACAACGAGAGTTGAACAATTTGATATTTGAAGAATCTGAAGAGATTAAACGCATTTTAAAAAAACTGACCAATGACCTGCGACCTTTTACTAGCCTATTTTCTGAGTATCAAGAATTACTGAGCACTATCGATGTCATAGCGGCCAAATCTAAGCACGCCGACCTGATTCAGGGCTTACTTCCCAAAATCTCACAAACTCAAGAACTGTATTTAAAAGAGGCGTATCACCCACTGTTGTTATTGAGCAACAAGAAGAAAAAACTCAAAACCTATCCGCAAGACATCACTTTAGACAAAAATCACCGTATTATCGTGATTTCGGGTCCCAATGCAGGAGGTAAAAGTATTACCCTCAAAACAGTTGGCCTGCTGCAACTCATGTTGCAAAGTGGCATGTTAATTCCGGTACATGAATATTCCAGAATGTGCCTATTTGATAAGGTACTCACCGATATTGGAGATAATCAAAGTATTGAAAACCATTTAAGTACTTACAGTTACCGCTTAAAAAACATGAATTATTTCCTCAAGAAATGTGATGACAGCACTTTATTTCTTATCGATGAGTTTGGGACTGGATCTGATCCAGAATTAGGTGGAGCACTGGCAGAAACCTTTTTGGAGGTATTCCATGAGCGAGAGAGTTTTGGTATTATTACGACTCATTATGCCAACTTAAAGATGATGGCCAATGAGACACCAGAAATTGTCAATGCCAATATGCTTTTTGATGGTAAGACCTTGCAACCTTTATTTAAGCTACATATGGGTGAGGCAGGCAGTTCGTTTACTTTTGAAGTAGCTCAAAAAAATGGTATCCCCTATTCGTTAATCAATAGATCCAAAAAGAAGGTTGAGCGCGGCAAAATACGTTTTGATAAAAGCATTGCCAACTTGCAAAAAGAGCGCTCTAAATTGGCCAAGACAACCTCTACCTTAAAAGAAAAAGAACAAAAGGCCTCAAAACAGGAAGAACAGCTAAGGGATATCAATGCCAAGATTCAACAAAAATTGCAGAGTTATCAAGAGCTCTATGACAGCAATCAGCGCTTGATTTATTTGGGTCAAAAATTGGACACTATAAGTGAGAAATTTTACCACAATAAGAAAAAACGAGAATTGATAGCCGAATTGATGAAAGTGGTTCAGGTCGAAAATGCCAAACGTAAAAAACAATCGGCAAAACAGGCCAAAGCCGAAAAAGCCGAGAAAATAGCGATCAAAAAGGAAGCAGAAAAACACGTTAAAGTCATTAGACAAAAGAAAAAAGCCGCCAAAGAAAAAGCGCCAGTAGTAGTAAAACCAAAACCAATTTTAAAGGTTGGTGATAGCGTTCGTATGAATGATGGAAAAGCTGTAGGTTCTATCGATGCCATTGAAAAAGGAAAGGCTACGGTAAATTATGGCGTTTTTACCACTAAAGTAGACGTAGCACAACTAGAGTTAGTACCAACAAAAAAAGGAAAAAGAACCTAAGACAAATGGCTGTATTAAAATAGTATCACGAAAGCATACAGCGCAAAAAAAAGGCCTAAAAGGAAATGACATATAAAAAAATAATACTCTTTGATGGAGTTTGTAATTTGTGCAATGGTGCTGTTCTTTTTGTCATCAAACGAGATCCTAATGACTTATTTCGTTTTGCAGCCCTACAAAGCGAAAAAGGCCAAGCTTTGGCACAGCAGTACAGTATTGACACCGCTAAGGTAGATTCTATCATTCTTATTGAAAATGGGAAAAGTTATACCAAGTCATCGGCCGCTTTGCGTATTGCCAGACATTTAAAAAGTGGATATCGGGTTTTGAGTGTGTTTTTAATCATTCCAGCAGTTATTAGAAATTGGGTGTACGACTTTGTAGCCCGAAACAGATACCGTTGGTACGGAAAAAAAGATCAATGTATGATCCCCACGCCAGCACTTCAAAGCAAATTTCTTTAGAACTACTTATAAGTATCCAGAACATATTTGGCGCTCTCCTTCCAATCCGATCCAAGGGGTTGATAATCATAAAAGGCATCAGGCAGACTCAAATCATCGAGATGTACGTCTTGTTTTAATACCAAGCCGATAAATTCTTCTACATCTGTTTGCTTTGATTCTTTCTCACTTTGCTCAGCCATGTCCGAAGAATTGTCCTGCTCAAAACGATATACGAAGGCATAATACGTCTTGTCACCTTGAGTATACTCACCCTGATAACGGATATGTGCAGGATAACTATCTTCATAGCCTATGCTATTATACAGGCTAACCGCTGCCATATTCTTTGGTTCTAAATAGCGGACTGGTATCATCTGGGCATAATTGCCTTTAACTAAGGCACTCATAGCCTCAAAGCGATAGTATTTGGATTTCATAAAATTTTGTACCGCAACACTGTCCAGACGTGGGGAGTGTTTGACGTAATACTCAAAAGCAGCAATACTTGAAAAATTCTGATCGCCACTTTCTTTAAATAACCTTTTCACCAATGCTAATGTGCGGCTGTCATTAATGGCCAGCGTGTCCAATACATGAAGATGATAGTATAGATTTTCTTCCCCAGTGGTAGGACTACCTAAATTGACAGTTTCCAGGGCGCGTAAGGCGTCTTGTTGAAAATAAGCGGTCAGTTTTTCTTTGTTTTCTTGTACATAGGGAAGCGCATGTATGGAATCGCTTGAGAGCTGTCGCGAAAAGTAAGCAAGTACCCTATCTCTATAGGTATCATTTTCATAAATACGCATCAGGGGTTTACCATATTGGTCTAGCGTTAAAATACTATCTAAATCATTGCCCAGTATTGCGTAATTACGCTCGTCATTCCTTTGTGGTGGTTGGGTTTCTAATAACTCAATATAAGTGCGTAATGCCGGCTTAGTCGCGTTTTTGGCTAAGGCTTCAAAAGTCATGATACGCTCCTTATTGGTCGTTGATTTTTTGAGATAGTGTTTCTTTAATACGGGCACTGCCTTTTCTGTGTTCAATAGGCCTATACTGTATATTAACAAGCTTTTTGCACCCCAATAGGACTGATCTTTGGGTAAAGACATCTTCAAGCCTTTTTCTAACAAGGCTAGATCCTTTTTTTCAAAATTATAATAGTCAAGTGCGCCTACAGCCTCATTAAATTCAGTAGTATCTTTTGAAGCCAAGGCCTTTATGATCTCTTTAGATTTTGAGGCCGTTATTGAAAAAGTTGGCTTTTTCTTTATAGCAATACTTTCAAAAATCTGATTGACTCTTTCACTCTCTAATTTATCCCTAGACTGGTAGGTACTCATCGATAATAATTTATCTCCTACAAGCACTAATCGAAAACGCTGTACTACTGTTGTTTTATCATTTTTAATATGCAAATCACGCCCAGGCCAGCCTTTAAAATTGATATCATTTTGATAATAGATAGAATCCCCAAAATCTTTTATCAATTCGGTATATTCGTCGAGAAAGGCTGTCTCACTCTCCGCCTTATACCATGGTTTGATTTTTATGTCAGAAAAAATGTATACTCCCCCACTGGAGATATCTAAACCTGAATAGTCTGTTGCGCTGGATAGATTGGCATTGTAATCTTCTGCCGGTGTGATTTCTTTTTTAAAGTTTTTAGGGAATAAAAATTCATAAGACTGATCGTCTCCCATTAATAGTTCTGTTTCGGGTGCTGAAAATGGTAGGAGTTCGAACGAATTAAAAACGGGATTGTCAAAGGTCAAAGAGTCGGTATTTTCAATATTCTGAGCCAATAGCAAATAGGTCCTATTACCTCGACTCAGATAGCGTACCTTAGCGTCATATTGATTTTTGATCTTAATCTCAAAATCATAACCGGGCAAACCCTTATAATTGATCTGTTTTTTAGATAGTAGCGTTGAGCCTTTGGCGAGTAAGCTCTCTGAGAACTCATCGGCTATGGCACTTTCATCTTCCAAATAATAACCTATTGGGAAATTGTTGTACCGAATAAGGTAATTATGTCCTTTGGCGGGATCGCTCACCAAATACATAGTCATGTCATAAGGCGCTCCATCCGGGTCTGATGGATTTGGGACTTTTCGAGACATATCGGTAATCTCACCAGGTATTTCAACGCTAAAGGCGCCTAGAGTGTTTGTATATAAATGCCAGTTTGTTTTCTGTTTGGGTTTTATGGCTGGAGTATTAATCGTGAGACTATTAAAAAAAGCTTCAGCCGTCTCCTTGGCTAAGGCAGTCTGGCCATATTCTGCCCCAAATGCATAAAGAATCCTATTTTTAATGACAAGCTCGATGTGTATCAGGTTATCGTTATTGGCATTGTTGCGTTTGATTTGCATAAGTGTGGTTCCCCCTCGTTGCACTTGAGTTGAAGTCACTGCACTGCTATCTGTTTTTTGTACAAACTTTTGGATGATATTTTGAAGAATAGTTTCTTTCTTTAAGTTTTTCTTAGATCTTAAATCACTTGAAAAATGAAAGAAAGATGCCCCACTCACCATATCTGTAGAAAGTTGCATGGTGATTTCATCGTTTATAGGCATTGTTTTGGTAAAGTTGGGGTGCAATACTTTATAAGCGGTGATGCTGTCTTTATACGTTTTCCATCCATCCAAGTTTGTCTTTACGACATAATTGTTAGAAGCCCCTGTAAACGAACTTTCTACTCTTGATACGGTATAACCTCGTTGTCTTAAAAGGTTAAGCACGCCTTGCTCTCCAGGCAAATGAGCAGCTCCTACTGCTGCAAATAGCGCTTTGGATTTCATAATTTCCGACATACTATTGGCCATTATCTGATTGCGTGCAATCATTCTTTGATCCAAGACCCCATCAATTTGCGCCATCTTCATGAGTTGCTCAATATCACCACTGAGGTAAATTTCGACCAATTCTTCAATGCCTTGCCTATAGGTTTCAGTAGTGCCTTCCAACAGTTGTAATAGGCCTTGCTTTAGCTCGTCTTCAGACATTTGGCTCATAGGTGGCATTTGATCTTCAATACGCTCTAATCCATAAATCTCCTTTCCCATCGAATAAGCCATGCCATACAAGTACGCATCCAAAAAAGTGGATTGATCTCCTTCCTTGTCTATATCAGGTCTCAGACTGGCCTCCAAATAGTATAAAGAGTTTTCTTCGAGTTGATCTAGTGATTCACCTACAGCCCTTTCTATACGCCTATTTAGACTATCATACTGTTGTCTTGTGAGTAATTGTTTATAACGTTTAAGGTTTTCTTCAATCGAATCTTTTTTATCAAAAACAGCGCCTATTGAATCAGGATGCACTTCTAAAGCAAATGCTTCACTTGCTTGCATAGCCGGTAACATAGCATCCGAAAAATCAAAGACGCGTTTGTCTTTTAAATGTGCCGTCCCAAAAATATAAGAGGGTTTTGTAGATTCTGAAGAAGTGATCTTCCACAATAAGGAGTAATTGTCTCGGTTTTGTTGCGCTTTCGCGAAAGCGCATACTGCAACACATACAAGCAAAAGTAAGCGGCGAGAGATTTGGGTCATCAAATGTAGTTTTGAAACACCAATATACTTAAAGTACTACCAGATTATTATTGAAAATGTGTTAAGATTTTGAGCTAAATATCTCAATACTGTGGTTATTTAAGATTTCTTAAAATAAAATCTAACTTGGTATTGGTATTGTGATTTACAGCATAAGAATCGGTAAAGTGCTTATTGGGAATAGCTAGGCCCATAGCTGTCATTTTTTCTATTACTGGTAGATCTTCAAGGGTCACTTTACCCGTTAATAAGATGCCGAGATCTCGATTTTGTTGATAGTAGTCATAGACTTTTTTAAGACCTGTCAGGTACAAGTAATCTTTTGTAAACCCTCCTCCCCTATGGATTCTCAATGTAATTTGCCAAGCTTTATCCTTGGGTACCTTGTATTGGTTGTACAACAGATCAAAGGTATCTACAAAATTGTAACCTTTGATTAAACTATCGGCGGCAATCACCCGCTTGGCAAGTTCTTTTAAACGCGACAACGTCAAGTTACCACTCATGTACTCACTTAGTACCGCCAATCCTTCTTGAGTTTCCGTATTATTGACAAAGCCATTAGAAAATATTTTCAGTGGCTGGGATTTACCGTTATGTGTGGTCACTAAATGAACACCAATTTCGTGATTGGCTAAGACTTTGAGTTGATTTTCAGAAAATTTATGATTTTTCTTGAGCACTAAGGTATTTGAGGCATTGAGTACCATGGCTGCGGCCGAAATACTTGTACTTTGTTTGATATTAAAATCAAAATCGTATCGCTTGCCAAAATCCTCAAAATAGGCCACAGCATCATGGGCTGTATAGCGATCATCCATCTTTTGTCCTTCATCTTCATCTTCAAAATGTAAGATAAAACGAGCATTCTCTACATCGCGCTGGTTAGGAGTTCCAAATACTTTTAGACTATTGTAGTAAAAAGATTTACCCTTGCCTATGGTATCTATACACTCTATCAATCCAGAATACTCATAGATGATATCTCTGTACAAGCGACGTACATCATCGTCTGTGATACGTTCGAGACGTTGATTAAAAAAAAGGCGTTGTAGCTTAAAAGGGCTAAACTTAATTTTTCGATACTTAAATTGAGGTTCTTCGGTAAATTTGGAGGCAAAAAACCGCTTTTTCTCGTGCTCAATATTTAATGGGTTTAAGTAATTGAGCAGTTCAATGTTCTTGACCAACCGATCCAGATTTTGATCGATTTCAAATAAGGCAGCATGAGTGTCAACAACATTAAAATACATAGATGGTAATTTTCTCTGCAAAAATAATCAATTCTAGTAGTTTGGCTTTGACCTAAGACTAATTACTAGACTGACTGTTATAAAATTCTCTGGCATGGGCGGGCATGATGACTTTGAGTTGATCTTCGATGGCGGCCACAATTTCGGGATAGATAACTCCACTGTACTCATCACAATAGATCTTTGAAAATTCGGTAGCTAGTACTAAAGTGTTTGAAAAGTTTTGAGTGATGTATTTTAAAAAATAACCATTACCCTGAAAGGTATCATTGATGGCTGTAGTTGTCTTTATTTGGTAGGGCAATTCAATAGCGCCTAGTGCTTCACACCAAGATTTGGCATAAGCCGCATAACGAGAATTATCGATATTATGTGTGCCCAAATTCACCACGGGTACCGCCCTTTCCCAACGCTTCCAATTATAAGAATGCATATCATAGACAATGGCTGTCCCAAATAGAGATTCAATTTTAGAAACTAAGGCATCTAAAACTTTATAAAAATTGGCATGCTTGGCGAGACTTTCTTGTTTCTGAGATGCCGAGAGGGGTTCTTTCCATAATTGTTTGCCCCAGGCATCATTATAAATCGCTACTTCTGGTGCTCGATTAAGATCGTATTCAAAGCGACTATCACAACCTGCAATTACTATTGGCATCGATTGTACCATTTGCTTGGTACAGGGATCTTCTTCATACCACCGCTCCTGCGCCGTATGTTTACACTTCTCCCACAAATCTTGCCGAAACTGATGCCCGTCGTGTACAGCACCACAGAGATAATAGGTGTAGCTATCTATTTTTAAGGTAAATGAATAATCTGAGGCCACACCATGAAAAGTCTCCTGTGCCTTGATCTTTTGGATCATCTCATTAGGAGTAAGTCTAAGCATCGGCTACGGTTTTACGCAATTTTGCACGGCGATCCAGGCGTGAAATACGCTCTAATACTTTGTCTTCTAAAAAGTTGATCACCTTTTCTTGTAATTTGGTCTTATAAACCTTATTGATATATGTAATACCACCAGGACTCATTACATTGACCTCTACCAGCATTCCATTAATTACGTCAATCCCAACAAAGTACAACCCATCTTTCACCAATTTAGGACCTATACGCCGGCAGAGTTCTTTCTCCTGTGGAGATAAACTGTGTTTTTGTACACTACCGCCAGCAGAAACATTAGAGCGATGATCATCAGTACCTGGAACACGTTTCATAGCGCCTATAGGTTTACCGTTGAGCAACAGTATCCTAACATCGCCTTGGTCTGCACCAGGAATATAGTCTTGAAGTATGACATAATTGGTAGATCCATCTTTGTTGTCTATATAAAAATCAAGTAAAGATCGAATACTAGACATGGCTCGCTTTTCTATGAGAATAACCCCAGAACCACCATAACCATTAAGCGGTTTAAGAATCATTTTGTCTTGATCGGACTCTTTGATCATCTTAATGAGGTACTCTTTATTCTTGGTCACATGTGTTCTTGGTATAAAATCGCTTGTACTGTCTTCAAATGCAGCGGTATATAACTTATTATTGGCACGTCTTATTCCATCTACATCATTCATCACAAAGACATCATCTTTGACAGAGTCCAAAAAGTTGAGCATGATCATATCCAGCGGCGGATTAGATCGTAAGATAATGGCATCAAAACCGGCCAGGGGTAACATCTCTTCTCGTAAGGTCGCTTTATTGTAAAATGACTTGAGATTAGTCGGGGTCTTTTCAAAGCGATTGATAGCCTTACAAAAGGCGAAGGTTTCGCTATCACGAATGGTGAGATTTGCGGGGGTTGTAATGGCTACGCCATGCCCTCTTTTACAGCATTCTAAAATTAGTGTCAAGGTAGTGTCGTTCTCGGGATCAATAGTTTCCCAAGGATACATAATAAAACATACATTCATAGCTGGTCAGTTTTGAAACTCCAAAATAGGTAAAAATTAGTAAGACAAAAAAGATTTAAGAAAGCATTAGATATCTCAAGTATTTGGCTATCATCTACAATTGCAATTGCTAAGCGTCGCAAACTGCGCTCCGTTGGCTGTCACCTCATCTATCGCACATAATGCATTGGTCGAATTATTGAGCAGCACAATCCTGATCACAAGCTCATTATCGTTAGGCAAACCTTACAGCGTTCTGCAGATTGCGCATGAAGATCTAACAGTGTTGCTGTACTGCCATTGGTAGCGCCGTGTATGGTAGGTTATTAGATCTACGGCACCAAAAGTGATACTTGCAAAATCCTAGTTGACTCCACAGCTTTGGGAACCAGATACAAATACATTGGAGGTTGGATTTTCTCCAGTTCCAGGGTCTACAAAATTAAGTACAGGAGCAGCTGCTAAGGACTACTTGTAAATACTCCCTTAGCTCCTAAAAACAACAAACAAAAAATGTATATCCTGATTATTTATCAGGATCAAAGGCATCATCGGGATCTTTGGTAGGATCGTAGTTGAGCATACCTTCGCTCTTGGCTATGATAGAAGAAACGGTAGCATCACCTGTTACATTTACCACGGTACGACACATGTCTAGAATACGATCTACCGGGAAAATAATCGCAATCCAGGCTGGATTTAAATCTACAGATCCCAAAACGATAATTAACATGACCAGCCCAGCACTAGGAACCGCCGCAGATCCTATAGAAGCTAATGTAGCTGTTAGGACAATGGTTAATTGTTGACCTATGGTTAGATCAATCATATGCAGCTGTGCCAAAAACACCACAACAATGGCTTGATATAGTACAGTACCATCCATATTAACAGTAGCACCGATAGGCAAAACAAAACTGGTGATTTTTTTGTCTACACCTAGATTATCCTCAACACACTCCATAGTAACAGGTAAAGTTGCTGCGCTACTAGAAGTAGAGAAGGCAGTAGTTTGGGCTAAGCCCATAGCCTTAAAGAATCCGCGATAAGGTACACTGCGTACCACCAATTTCATGATTAATGGATAGATGACAAATATCATTAATAAAAGGCCAATGACAACGGTGAGCGAGTACCAGGAAAGCCCTTTAAAAATTTCGACTACTTTGCCAATATCATTACCCGCCATTTTACTAATCACTCCAGCAAGTAGGGCAAAAACAAAAAACGGCGACGCCTGCATGACAAAATCAACCATCTTTAGAAAAACCTCCATTATACTGTCTACGATTTTGATGACTGGAGCCGATTTGTCATTAGGAATAAACAACAAGCTTATACCAAAAAAGAGCGCGAAAAATATAATTTGAAGCATCAAGCCATTATCTGTTAAGGCCTTAAAAAAGTTTTGAGGCACCAGATCGATTAAGGGTTGTAAAGGTCCCGCCTCTTTACTTTTCTTAACAGTTTCCATCCTAGAAGTGACCTCATCATCTGGAGCTTTAGATTGCTCTAGAGTTGTTACGGCAGCCACTCTATCTGCATATTTTGGATCTTGTAAAAAGTGTACCCCGTCTTTAATAGGAACACCTTCTTCTTGAGCCCAAAGTTCATAGCTAATCCGGTTATCGATGCGGCTTTCTTGATCAACCATTTTTCCTGGACTCATCACATTAACCAAAACCAAACCTAAGGCCACCGCCAGCAGGGTTGTCACCAAATAAGCAAAGAGTGTTTTACCTCCCATACGCCCCAAACTAGAAGGATCACCTATTCCTGCAACTCCATTAATGATAGAAAATAGCACTAGGGGTACTGCAATCAATTTTAAAAGATTGATAAATATAGTCCCAAACGGTGCAATCCAATTTATGGTGAACTCACTCCAACCAAGACTACTCGATAAGAGTGCCCAGACAATTCCCAAGATCAATCCAATAATAATCTTCCAGTGTAAGGCTAATTTTT
>CAZJWI010000269.1:0-9749 GCA_964549485.1 uncultured Flavobacteriaceae bacterium | reverse complement strand
CATTGCAGAAGGAGCGGTGCATCCAAGAATTCAACAACAACAAGAACCTTTAAAAACCGCTTATAAATTAAACAGCGAGAATACAAGAATCAATTGGAGTGCCGACCGAGAGACGATCCATAATCTCATCCGAGGTCTAAGCCCCTATCCTTCGGCCTGGACGACGATGGAAACAAATGACCAAGATAGCAGGGTTAAAATATATGCTTCCCATCTGAATAGTGATATGGAAATAAAAAACACCTTAGCCCCAGGCGATGTAGAAGTAGTCGATAAACGACTCTTTGTTGGTACGGGAACTGCGCCTATTGAGATCGTCGAAATTCAACTTGCAGGCAAACGAAAAATGGAGGTAAAGTCACTTTTAAACGGATATAAATTTGACGAAAACACCAAAATGCGCTAAAGCCTTACTCTCATTGGGGTTATAAGAAAAAGCGAAAAACAAGCTTCTTTATTAACAATCGCCCTGATTTATTAACAAAAAAGTGGATTTCCCTTGCTATTGCTTGTGTGAGAGAATAATCCGTATAAATTTGTGAGAGAATTAAACATATCGTTTAACCAACAATTAATTAATTAAACAATACATTATGAACAAATCTGAATTAATCGACGGAATGGCAGAACACGCAGGAATCACTAAAGCAGCTGCAAAAAAAGCTTTAGAATCTTTCTTAGGAAACGTAGAAGGTACTCTTAAAGAAGGAGGACGTGTTTCTTTAGTTGGTTTTGGTTCTTGGTCTGTTTCTAAGCGTAATGCACGTGAAGGAAGAAACCCTCAAACTGGAAAGACAATCAAAATCGCTGCAAAGAACGTTGTAAAGTTCAAAGCGGGATCTGATTTGGCAGATGCAGTGAACTAATTGCATGATATATTAAGAAAAAGCCGCTCAATCGAGCGGCTTTTTTTTGGATTATTATTTTTTTTTGGGTTAAAAAAAATAGTGTTCGGCTACTGCAATTTGCTTATTTATAGCATGTTATACGTTTAAGACATAGTAACAACAAACTAACATTCGTTTTTAGTGACAATCACAATGATCTGATTTACAACTTTGTACGTATAATACTATAACTAAATACACTAAAAACAGCGATTTTGGTAATCTGCCAAAATTGGTGTAAATTTAATAAGACCAAAATAGTAATGCCATGAATCTTATACTTCCAACCAAAGGGCATTTATTAGTTGCAGAACCTTCTATTATAAATGATCCTTCTTTTAACCGATCAGTGATTCTTCTCGCCGATCATACAGTTAAAGGGTCTCTCGGATTTATTCTCAACAAGCCAACTGAGTTTTTTTTAGGTGACTTTATTCCTGAAATAGCACAGCAATTCCCTATATACAATGGGGGTCCAGTAGAGACAGACAATCTTTACTTTATACACTCTGTACCCCAATTAATTGAAGATAGCGAAGATATTGCCTGTGGCATCTATTGGGGAGGCGATTTTGATAAGGTGGTTGATTTACTCAAGTCTGGCAAAGTGTCTACCAGTGACGTTCAGTGTCCCCTGGGTTATTCTGGCTGGGAAGAACAACAATTAGAACAAGAGCTTGAAGATCAAGCCTGGGTCGTGGTAGAAAATCAGCAAGGTGATAAAATTATAGGCCCCTGTTGCAGCTCGCTCTGGCGCGAGGTACTCCTCGAATTAGGTGAATCGTATGCAGTTTGGTCTAATGCTCCAGAAAATCCGCACTACAACTAAGTCAGTCTTACTTTTACATTTAATTTTTGCAAAAGCGCGGCCGCCACTTTGTGGTCATAACTTTTTTTGCGGTATTTGGTAATAGGTCTTATTCCAATTATCGTATTGGTTATAAATAGTTCGTCTGCTTTCTGCAATTCAAACGGAGAGATAGAAGCCTCTTCAAAGCTATACTCTTCTAGCTTTGGCAAAATGTCCAAAAGTTGTTTTCTAATAATACCTCTTAGACAACCATCTTCCAAGGGTGGTGTTTTGATGTGATTACCTTTTACCAAAAACAAATTACCCTGTAGAGCTTCGATCACATTTTTCTCTGTATTGAGCAGCAAACAATTATCGTAACCATTGTCTTGAGCAAAAATACTTCCAGTAACATGAATCACTTTACTGGTTGTTTTAAGGGTAGATAGTAAATCTGCGGCAACATAGTGATCTTTGTATAGTTCTACCACACAAGGTGCATCATCTAAGGTGTAAAAAGGTGTAGGTAATGCTTTCGCGAAAGCGTTAAAAGCCACTCCCCTATGCTCTGGGGTATAAAGACCGCCTTCTTGTCTATAAACCGTAAGACGGATACGAGCAGAGGCCTGCTGCAAATCATTGGCAGAGAGTGTTTGTTGAAGCTGGTCTTCCAGATACTCTGGTGTGAAATTCATGGGGATCTCCATACGTAAAATACGCATGGCTGCCATCAATCTAAAATAATGATCTTCCCAAAAGAGCAGTTTGCCATTCACCGCTTTTATGGTCTCAAAGACACCATCACCGTAGAGAAAACCTCTATTGAGTGGTGAGAGGTGGGCTGTGTCTGTAGGGACGAATGTTCCGTTGTGATTGATCATAAAAAAACCGCGCCTTTTCTAGCGCGGTGCAAATATAGTGATCACTACTATTTTTTTAAGTAGAACCAATGACCTGTTTTAATTCGGCGATTTGATTTTCCCAAAACATTTTACCCTCGTCTACTTCGTCTTCTTCTGCAAAGTCGGTTACCATTAAAGAAACATCTTTGGTGATCTCATCAACTTGAATTCGGAGTTCAAAATAGTATTCTTCACCTTCTTCTTCGTCTTCCAACCACCTAAACTTTATACGTTCACCGCTTTTCTTGCTTAGTAACTTAGCTTTTTCTTCACTACCGTCCCAAATAAAGGTATAAAACTCACCTCGGGAATTTACATTGTCGGCAAACCACTCGCTCATTCCTGAAGGCGTTGCCATATATTGATATAGAAGTGATGGGGATGCATGCACCACAAATTCTATTTCGTACTTTACTTTGTCACTCATAGGTTGAATTGTTGATACCGCCAATATATTGAAACTAATTGCTTCAACAAAAGAATAAATTTGATTTTATTTAAGTTTATAGGTTTGTACAACGCCGAATAGTTTTTATATTTGCACCCGCTTAACCGATGAGTTCATCTAGACCGATATCGGTAAGCAAAATGGCGAGGTAGCTCAGTTGGTTAGAGCGTCGGATTCATAACCCGGAGGTCACGAGTTCAATTCTCGTTCTCGCTACAAGATATAAAGGCAATTACACCCAGTGTAGTTGCCTTTTTTATTTGAGACATTTTGATAGTAAAGCACCAAAAGCGCGACACTTTACATAAGGCCATGTCCTTTTTGTCTTTCACTTTTTAAAAAAGTGTCGCGATTATTTTACCAGTTGATTTGCAATGGCTTGTCCATCCAAGACAAATTTAGAATAGTTATATTCCAAGTGATGCCCTCTAATAGTACGTCCAATCCTTTTCTTTCTATATACAATTCGTAAAGTTCTTCTTTTATTTTCAGCAAACCTTCCCGTTGCAAAAAGGTCTCTCGTAGACCAGTTATTGTGGTATTTTGCATACGTTCCCAATTATTGATTATGCCCATTAGAAGACTTGTTGACATGTCTTTTTCTTCTTGAGTCACATCTATTACAGGGGTAACAAGTTGGTCTAAAGGAATTCCTACAAGTAGCTTATTAAGTACCAAATCGTACTCAGGAAAATCAATGCTTTCAAATCCCAAAAACTGTAAGAGATACAGACCGCGATTCTGTGCGGCTGCATCTTTAAAATCTTCATTTTCTGTCAGCCCTAAGCGATCAAAATACTGGGGTAAATAGGCTCCCAATATAATAAGCCCAGCATTAGGTATCACTATGGTGATCTCTTCTTCCATAAAATTATTAGTTTTCGGTTTTATTTATTTCTTTAGTAAGATGAGCTATTGTCTCACCTTACTAGGAACCATCCCAAAGCGTTCCTTAAAGGTTTTGGTAAAGTACGATAGGTTAGAATACCCAACACTATAGGCTACTTCTGATACACTAAGTTGATTTTGCGACAACAACTCATGAGCTTTCTGGAGTCTCATTGCACTAATGAGCTCGCTAGGCGATTGATTGGTAAGTGCTTTAACCTTACGGTGTAATTGCGATCTACTAAAACCAATATGCGCGCTTAGGCGTTCTACAGTAAATGACTCATCATCTAAAGAGGCTGAAATGATAGTAAATACTTTCTGTAAAAACTGGTTCTCAAGTTGAGGCAGTGATACATCAGGTAGCTTGGTCCCTTTTAAATTTGAGAAATGTTGCCAAAGCTGTTTGCGCGACTGTACAAGATTACGTACTTGAAGGATGAGTTCTTGGCTGTCAAAAGGTTTAGTAAGATAACTATCTGCCCCAGTGTGTAAGCCTTCTAACTTGTCATTTTGAGTCACTTTAGCTGTGAGTAACACTATGGGTATATGGCTCGTTCTTGAATCATTCTTTAATTCGTGACACAATTTAATTCCGCTCTTTTTAGGCATCATGACATCACTTACAATTATATCTGGTATATCCTCGTAAGCCAAATGCAAACCTTGAAGACCGTCACTGGCTGCTATAACGTCATACTCTGCTTCAAACAACTCCTTGATGTAGGTGCGCATATCGTCATGATCTTCTATAAGTAATAATTTGGGAAGTTGTTGTTCTTCATTGTCTCGAGCTAAGATCTCATGATTTGACACCACCTGATCATCTTCCTGCTGCTGTGATTGTATTGTTGAAGTCTCGTGTAAAACATGTTCTGGCAATTGAGCGAGAGTTAGGGGTAGCTTTACAATCATCTTGGTGCCCTTACCCTTATGACTTTTGACCTCAATACTACCGTTTTGCAAATTGACAAGTTCTTTAACTAAAGCCAAGCCAACACCCGAACCTGGAGCTTGAGATCCTTCAACGCGATAAAACCGTTCAAAAATATGCGGTAGCGCGTCTTGGGCAATACCAGGTCCACTATCGGCAATAGTGAGCTGGAGCTCTCCATGATGTATACCGATATCAATCGTGACGGTACCTTGCTCTGGGGTAAACTTAAAGGCATTAGATAGCAAATTGGAAACAATTTTGTCTAGTTTGTCGGCATCAAAATAAGCTAGTGTTTGGTCGGTATCAATGGCTATAATAAGTTGTATTTTCTTTTGATGAGCAAAATTTTCAAACCGCTCAACTATCCCTTTGATAAAAGCAGTGATATCATCCCTGCGAAGATGGAGTACCACCTTACTACTTTCGAGTCGCGAAAGCTCCAGGAGCTGATCTACCAACTCTTTCATTTTGAAAGCATTATTGCGCACCAACTCAAGGGTCTTGCGAGATATATTAATGTATTGGTCTGAACTGTAATTTTTAGCGGCTGCCTCTAATGGATCAATAATAAGCGATAAAGGTGTTCTAAATTCATGACTGAGATTGGTAAAGAATTTGGTTTTTATCTCATCCAAATCTCGAATTCGATCTAACTCTAATTGTTGCCGTTCGGTAGCAAGTTTTCGTGCCATAGATGCTTTGGTAATTTGTTGTTGTCTATAACCTATCCCAAATGAATACGCGATGATCTGAGCAAGCATCCCGTAGGTATACGGGTCAAAAGGAGGTTGAAACCATTGCATCGACCACATGGCACCTACCCCCATACCCACGGTGGCCAAAATAGCTCCAATGCCAAAATAGCGTGCAAATGGGTCTTTTTTAAAAGCTAGAATAACAGCGAGTACCAATCCTGCTATGGCATAAATCAAAATCACTTCAAAGTGACCTGGAGGTTGTAAAAATGGGTTATCGCTTTTCGCGAAAGCATATAAAAACAATTGCACCGCAGTATTGATAAACATCAGTATAGGCAAGGCCAACATAAATTTATCTAGGAGTGGAAACTTCTCTTTAGAATTGGTAAAAGAGCGCCCAAAGAGCCAAAATGTAAATAGCATACCATTGGCAATAATTAACCAAAGCGGATAACGCCATTGGGGATTTCCAGACAAATAGGTATCGCCGGCTACTCCTGCGGCCAAGGTCTGGGTAATAAAACAAAACAACAACCACAGCGAAAACCAAAGAAATACAGCCTGACGCGCATATAAATACTGAAGTAGATGGTATAAAAAAATGATAAAGGTGACCCCCAACATAAAAATATGTAATAGCGAACCGTACGGAAAAGCAGGATGAGAACCAGAGAATTTTGGATTTCTAATATTGACATTAAAGTAGGGAGGAAATCCAAATGCATTGGCTGTTACTTTGATGATCAAAGTGTACCTCTGATTGGGCTCAAGATCTAATCCTACCCTGTTTAACACCCAATGAGAATTAAGATCGCGCTCTTGTTTGGGATAGGCGGCTCCAGTTTTTTTATATGCGTATTGCTTTCCGTCTTTAAATAGGTATACATCTACTTTTCCATTACTTCGAATCCATAAAATATTATTTTTAAAGGGGTCGTCAAGATCGAGAATCCATTGATTTACTGCTGTTGTAGCTTTTAAATCAAGCCGCCCCCAATAGGTATGTAAAGGATTTAAATGACGGCCAAAGGCCGCCCTTTTTGAAAAGGCAGCCTTTGGTTTATCGATGATTTCCTTGGGTGTCAACTGTGATAAGCTGTCTTCCAAAATAAGAAGCTGTTCATCCAGATCATGCACTGGATAAGAGGTATCCAAAAGATAAAAGTCCTGCCCCTGTCCAATATACCCACTAAGACAAAAGAGTACTGAAATAATCTGACGCAAACCTATCATAGTTCTAATATGGTGTTTCACTTCTTAAATTTGAACAAAAAGGTATTCATTTTTAGCCAATTCGAATGCAAAGCAAATTGCGGCCTCAGCATATTCCCTCATTTTGAGGATGGTTAGTACATGCCTTAGACAGCAGCAAGCTCCACTAGTGAAAATGCCAAAGAAATCATCCCCCCATATGGTTTTAGTCCTTTTTATACAGCCCCGCCAATAAGACCGTATAGACTTGATTTTGATCGTCAAAAGTGACGGTATATCGTTGCGGATAATATCCTGACATTTGCCAATCAGATGGCTGGCGAATTTCTTTATTTACCGCCGCTCTGGTTTCTAGGAATTCTCTGGTAATCATTGGCTCCAAAAAATTAATAGCTCCATCAAATTTTCCGTAGATAAAAGTGTGAGTAAAAGTACCCGTACCTGCAATTTCAGGAGAAAGCAAATCAATGATGTGCGCCCCCATTCTAGGTACACCTCCAGGTGTTTCGAGGTACATAGGTGGAAGATAATTTGCGGGTAGTGGCTCATTAAAACCTTGGTTAGAGTCTAGAGTGATCGCATCTCGTTCGGTTTGGGACATCATGTAAAAGTGTAAATCAAAGTGAGCAATATCATAAACCCCAGGAGGCTCGTGACCATGTTCGTTCCAATCTACAGTAAGATGATCATAAGGCGGTACATCTATTTCTTGCGGTAATGGCACTACAAATTCATGAGCGTGAGCACCTCCTGTAGGCAAATGTTGCATGGCAGTTGCATCAAATGATACACCAATGCTTTTTGGGTTACCTTCTGCATCTGTACTAACGACACTCCACACTTGCCCATTGCCCATGTCTACTTTTTCTCCAGAAAAATTTGTGGGTGTAGGAGTCACAGTCAATGCCTCATCAGAACTACATGCAGTCAAAAAGCAAAAAACGAAAATCGCGATTAATATTTTAATAGATCTCATAGTATAAAATTTTAAAAATTGATTGTTGCACTATAGAGACCAAAATTGACTATTATCGATCTAGAGTACTGTCATATAGGTCTTTAAAACTAACACTGAGGTAGCATAACTGCCCAATGCGACCAAAATCATAGTCATTGCTACAATAGCGTTAAATACTACATACCCTATACTATTAGCTTTATACCTCAACTTTTAATAAGCAATATGATGAATAGAAAAACTTTTATTACCCGCGCGGCTGCACTAACTGCTGTGACTATTGCCGCCCCTAATAAAATGGCTAGTTTCCCAATACTTAGGGATACTACATCTCCTAAGATTGTAAAAAAGAATGAAGGTGAATCACTTGTTGTGATTGGAGATCGAATGCGACTCAAACTCGACGCTACAGACACAGATGGTTTATTTACCGTCATCGAATCACAGAGCGATCCTGGAATGTCGGTTCCTATGCATATACACAAAAATGAAGATGAAATGTTTAGGGTGTTAGAGGGTAAGGTTTCCATTACCGTGGGAGGAGAAACAAAAATATTGACAGCCGGTGATACCGCTTTTGCTCCTCGTAACATTCCTCATAGCTGGACTAATAATGGTGATGAACCTCTTAAAATGATTCTTACAGCAGTACCTTCAGGAATAGAAACCATGTTTAGAGCCTTAGACCAATTGCCGCCAGGACCACCAGATTTCCCTAAAGTGGCTGCTATTTGTGAGCGCTACGGGGTGACTTTTGTCTAGACAGCTTCCAAACGTATAGTCCTGTTACGCTTTCGCGAAAGCTTTAGACTGTAAAAACTGCTCGCAGCTAACCGCGGTATTTTAGACTGAATCCAAAATATCTCAAACTGGCGGCACTTGTGATAATTATTGCTAAATTGATCAACAGCTACTTCAAAACTATGATGTTTCATTAGGCAAATCTGATGTAAGTATATAGTCTAATATCAAGTTTGAGAGCAAATAGTAGCGGCAATACTTTTAAGCTATGAGCAATTATCACATAAAGCATCTTGAAGAATACTGGCAAGTGTATAGAAAATCGGTACGGAATCCTGAAAATTTTTGGGAAGAAATCGCCGAAGAACATTTTTTGTGGCGCAAAAAATGGAAAAAGGTACTCTCCTGGGATTTTAAAAAGCCAGAGGTTAAATGGTTTGAGGGTGCCCAACTCAATATAACCGAAAATTGTATCGACAGGCATCTGGCAACTCGCGGTGACAAAACTGCGATTTTATTTGAACCCAATGATCCCAAGGAAGGAGCTCAGCATATCACTTACAACCAATTGCATAAACGAGTATCTACAATGGCCAATGTACTCAAAGATCAGGGGGTCACCAAAGGAGACAGAGTTTGTATTTACCTGCCCATGATTCCTGAGCTGGCTATAGCCGTGCTGGCTTGTGCGCGTATAGGTGCTGTACACTCAGTGGTTTTTGCTGGATTTAGTGCTACGGCATTGGCCACCCGAATTAATGATTGTGATTGTAAGATAATTATATGTTCGGATGGGAGTTATCGCGGCGCTAAGACTATAGATCTCAAATCTATAGTAGATGAGGCATTAAACCAATGTCCAGGCATCACTACCAGTCTGGTTGTGAAACGCACGGGTGGCGAGGTTAGCATGAAAGAAGGGAGAGACAGATGGCTAGCACCACTATTAGAAACTGCCAATAGTCAATGTAAGGCTACCCTTATGGATGCAGAAGATCCCTTGTTTATCCTCTATACCTCGGGTAGTACAGGTAAACCTAAAGGTATGGTGCATACAACAGCTGGGTATATGGTGTATTCGGCCTATAGCTTTAAGAACGTGTTTCAATACAGAGAAGAAGATGTATACTGGTGCACCGCAGATATAGGTTGGATTACTGGTCATAGTTATATTGTTTACGGGCCATTATGTAATGGTGCTACAACAGTAATGTTTGAAGGTGTGCCAAGTTATCCTGACTTTGGTCGTTTTTGGGACATAGTAGAAAAACATAAAGTGAACCAATTT
>CAZJWI010000268.1:0-20578 GCA_964549485.1 uncultured Flavobacteriaceae bacterium | reverse complement strand
AAAAACAAATCCTTTTACGGTTTTGTGGTTGAGAAGGCTTTCGCGAAAGCGTAAAATACAAAAACCCATTAGAGCACTTTATTTAGAAGGGCTTTAATGTAATTTAGCAAATGGCTGAAGAAACAACAAAACAGGAACTCGAAGCTGCACAAGCTGGGGTAACTGAAGCACAAGTTGCCGAACAAACTGAAAAGGCAACACCAGTAATTGAGCAATCTCCTGCTCAAGAGAATCCAGAAAAATTCTTAAAAGATTTTAACTGGGAAAAGTACGAAGAAGGAATTGATGTAGTTGACGACAAGCAATTGGAAGAGTTTGAGGCTTTGGTAGCTCAAAACTTTGTCGATACCTTAGATGACGATGTAGTTGAAGGTACAGTAATCAATATCACCGATCGTGATGCGATTATCGATATCAACGCCAAGTCTGAAGGGGTTATCTCTTTGAATGAATTTCGTTACAATCCAGATCTTAAAGTAGGTGATAAAGTAGAAGTACTTATTGACGTACGTGAAGATGCAACCGGACAATTAATTTTATCTCACCGCAAGGCACGTGTTATTAAGGCATGGGATCGCGTTAACGCTGCTCATGACGAAGGAACTATTGTAAATGGTTTTGTAAAAGCGCGTACTAAGGGAGGAATGATCGTAGATGTATTTGGTATAGAAGCCTTCTTGCCAGGATCTCAGATTGACGTAAAGCCAATCCGTGATTACGATCAGTATGTAAATAAAACGATGGAATTCAAGGTGGTAAAGATCAACCAAGAATTTAAAAACGTCGTTGTTTCTCACAAAGCGCTTATTGAAGCCGATATTGAGGAGCAGAAAAAAGAAATCATCGGGCAGCTTGAAAAAGGTCAGGTACTTGAAGGTGTGGTTAAAAATATCACCTCTTACGGAGTATTTGTTGATCTTGGAGGTGTTGATGGATTGGTGCACATTACAGACCTTTCTTGGTCTCGTATCAACCACCCGAATGAAATCGTTGAGCTTGATCAGAAATTGAATGTTGTAATTCTTGATTTTGATGAAGATAAAACACGTATCCAACTTGGTCTTAAGCAATTGAGCAAGCATCCTTGGGAAGCTTTAGGTGAAGACATCAAAGTAGGTGACAAGGTAGAAGGTAAAGTTGTTGTAATCGCAGATTACGGTGCCTTTATCGAAGTATCTGAAGGTGTTGAAGGATTGATACACGTCTCTGAAATGTCTTGGTCTACGCACTTGCGTTCGGCTCAGGATTTTGTAAAAGTTGGAGATGTTGTAGAGGCACAAATCTTAACCTTAGATCGTGAAGATCGCAAGATGAGTTTAGGTATTAAGCAATTAACGCCAGACCCATGGACTGACATCACATCTAAGTATCCTGTAGGTTCACGTCACGAAGGAATCGTGCGTAACTTTACAAACTTTGGTGTATTTGTAGAATTAGAAGAAGGAATAGACGGGTTGATTTACATCTCTGATCTTTCTTGGACTAAGAAAATTAAGCACCCATCAGAATTCTGTAACGTAGGTGACAAGTTAGAAGTTGTCGTTCTTGAACTAGATGTTGAAGGACGCAAGTTAAGTCTTGGACACAAACAAATTGAATCTAATCCTTGGGATAAGTACGAAGCTGATTTTGCGGTAGGGTCTAAGCACACTGCTGCCATCACTGAGATCGTAGACAAAGGTGCAACGATAGATTTTAACGAAGATATCACAGCATTTGTTCCTACACGTCACCTTGAAAAAGAAGACGGTACAAAACTTGGAAAAGGAGAAGAAGCAGAATTCCAGATCATAGAGTTTAACAAAGACTTCAAACGTGTAGTTGCCTCTCATATGGTAATTCACAAAGAAGAAGAAGCTAAGATCGTTAAGCAAGCTGCCAAAAAAGCAAAAGCACAAGCCGAAGAGGCTAAGCCTACGCTTGGCGATGCTAACGAAGCTTTAGCTGCTTTGAAAGCGAAAATGGAAGGAAAGAAGAAGTAATTCTAATTCTTTATAAAGTAAAAGCCTCTTGAAATCTCAAGAGGCTTTTTTTTGAATTAGAGTTTTTCAGGACCTTTGGTAGCATTGGATATGCGCCAGTGTTCCTGTTGTATCGAACTGTAATAAATTTCGAAATACAGGCCCTGCTCAATCATTCCTTCTAAGTCATCCTTGAGTATGGCGTAATCTCTGGCCGATTGTTTTGCCTCCAAAACAGTGTAGGTTGTATTTGCAGGTATGGCCATGCCTTTTTCTAATGTGGCGTAAGAGAATGCCTTTAAGCTGTCAAGATGGGGATGTCTATCTTTAAGGAACTCAAGCATTACATTATCATATTGAGCCATGTCTATGATTTCTCCTTTATACTTGAGGACTACTTGATCGATAATGGCAGGTCCAACACCGTGATTCATCAGGGATTAACGATAGGTGGCATTTGCGGGATTATCAGTAATCGAAATGGCAACATACGGCAAGATAGACAGGTGATTTTGCTTTCGCATTAAATTGGTTTGATACAAAAAGATGAGCAGGGTGATAAAGCTTATCCCAATAGCCGAAATACCCACGATTTTATCAGAGTTCCAGGATGTCGATTTTGCCATTGTAGAAGATTTAATAGAACAGATCGAATAGTAAGATTGTTTGTCCTTATAAAAATAATAATTTGTTTCTCTATACATGTTAGCATAAATATCCAAGCTCCTGTTTTACAAGGCATAGGATTCCTTTGGAGGAAGTAGTATCAAATGAAAGCCCCCATTCTAACGAATGAGGGCTTTACGCACTAATAAACTAAGAGTTATAGGTCTATCGCAATCGATCAACAGATTTTACAAGATCCTCATCCCGCTTGATTGCTTTATTGGCTAAAGCAATTAAAACGATAGAAACAAGTGGAATGATCATCCCAATACCCTTCTCAAGAACCGCCGTCCCTCCGGATAAGATTTGTGATTGATATACCAATACACCTAATAAAACAAAGTTCAATATGATGTTCAAACGACCCAGTACAAACTGATGTTGTCTGTTTTTGTATAAAAATATCGCAATAAATGACAGTAATGCACTGCCTGCAAAAAGACCAAGATATAACAAATTATCTTTTGCCCAAACCGCATCTCCATTTGAATCTGAATATAAGGATAATACAGCAGGTAAACCTAATGAGGCTGCCGTAGCCAGAAGTAAATAAATGGTTTGAATGCGTTGAATCATTGTAGGTCCTTTCGGTTTTGACAGCAAAAATAAGGTTCTTTTATGATTTTGCTAGATAAACATTGAAAATAAAATTGTATCATTGCATAGTAAAAGGGTAACAAGCTCTCCGCTCGTTACTTATCTTGCCAATTTTATTGATACTCTTCTTTCAATAATTTACTACACAATTCAATATTAATTCACTCTAGTTACTAGATGTTCGAGATTTCAGATTTAAAGACAAAAAAGCTTCCTGAGCTACAAGAGATTGCTAAAGGTATAAACGTACCAAAATACAGAAGCTTAAAAAAATTAGACTTGGTTTACAAGATTTTAGATGTTCAAGCTGCCAACCCTGCTGCGGTAGAAGCTGTAAAAGGAGATACTCCCAAAACAGATGCGCCAGCCAAAACGGCACCTCAAAAAAAGGACAGCCCTTCAAAATCAAAAGATGCACCAGCGGCCAAGCGTACACGCAATCCTCGTTCGAGAAATGAGGATTCTCAAAAAGCCAAAGACGATAGCGATAACAAATCGTCAAAAGATGCTAAGGAGGCTGCGTCAAAGGATACCAAAAAACAAGACAGTTCTAAAGACAAACGCGATACACGTGACAATCGTGACAACCGCAAGTCTAACAACGATAAGAACCGTTCTGACAAAAGCAACGACAATAATAACAACAGCGGCAAACAACGCGATAGTCGTCAAAACAATCAAAAGAGAGATAACAATCGCAATAACCGCAACAATCGCGGCAAGGACGGTAATTCTCACGGCAATAATGGCAATAAAGACAATCGCAATAGATATAGAGAGCCCGATTATGAGTTTGAAGGAATCATAGAAAGCGAAGGTGTCTTAGATATTATGCAGGATGGTTATGGATTCTTGCGTTCTTCAGATTACAACTATCTATCATCGCCAGATGATATTTATGTCTCTCAGTCGCAAATTCGCTTGTTTGGACTAAAGACTGGAGATACCGTCTTGGGCGTAATACGACCACCTAAGGAAGGCGAAAAATATTTTCCGCTTATCAAAGTAAGCAGAATTAATGGTTTAAGTCCTAACATCGTGCGAGACCGCGTGAGCTTTGAGCACTTAACCCCACTTTTCCCGACAGAAAAATTTAATATCGCAGAGCGTCAATCGAGTATTTCTACGCGAGTAATGGATATGTTTGCGCCTATAGGAAAAGGTCAACGTGGTATGATTGTATCTCAACCTAAGACAGGTAAAACTATGCTGTTAAAGGATGTGGCCAATGCGATCGCTGCCAATCACCCTGAGGTATATCAAATGATCCTTCTTATAGACGAACGTCCTGAAGAGGTGACCGATATGCAACGCAATGTAAAAGGGGAGGTGGTTGCTTCAACTTTTGACAAAGAAGCTCATGAACACGTGAAAGTGGCTAATATTGTCTTGGAAAAGGCAAAGCGCCTGGTAGAATGTGGTCACGATGTGGTCATCTTATTAGATTCTATTACGCGACTAGCCAGAGCTTACAATACGGTACAACCAGCTTCAGGAAAAATCCTATCGGGGGGTGTTGATGCCAATGCACTGCACAAACCAAAAAGATTCTTTGGAGCGGCTAGAAATATAGAAAACGGTGGTTCGCTTACCATCATTGCAACTGCACTTACAGAAACTGGTTCAAAAATGGATGAAGTGATTTTTGAAGAGTTTAAAGGAACAGGTAATATGGAATTACAACTGGATAGAAACATCTCCAATCGTCGTATATTCCCTGCCATCGATCTTACCTCGTCTAGTACACGTCGGGATGATTTACTTCATTCTAAAGATACCTCGCAACGTTTATGGGTATTGCGCAAATACTTAGCCGATATGAACCCAGTAGAAGCGATGGAGTTTATGAGTGATCGTATTAAATCTACTCGAAACAATGAAGAATTTTTGATTTCAATGAATCAATAACAGTTTTGACACAAAAAAAATCCTCTTAGTAACTAAGGGGATTTTTTTTGGTTTTATTTCAAGCTTTCGCGAAAGCAAAATCTTAATCTTGATCAGAAAGTAAATCTGGACGCCTGGACTTGGTTCTCTCATAGGCTTTCTCTTCGCGCCAGGCTTCTATCTTTGGAAAATTGCCACTGGTAAGGATCTCTGGAACTTTCCAGCCTTTATATTCGGCTGGGCGCGTATAGATGGGAGGGGCTAATAAATTGTCTTGAAAACTATCGGTAAGGGCAGAGGTTTCATTACCTAACACACCAGGAATTAACCGGATCACCGCATCGCAAAGTATCAGTGCTCCTAATTCGCCCCCACTCAAAACATAGTCGCCTATAGAAATTTCTTTGGTAATAAATTGATCCCTCACGCGTTGATCCACGCCTTTGTAATGCCCACAGAGTATAATGACATTTTCTTTTAAAGAAAGTGTATTGGCCAACCCTTGTTTAAGGGTTTCGCCGTCTGGAGTCATATAAATCACTTCGTCGTATGCTCGTTCCTTTTTAAGCGCAGAAATACACTTGTCTATGGGTTCGATCATCATGACCATTCCCGCACCACCACCAAATTGATAATCGTCTACCTGGCGATAATTATCGGTCACATAATCACGCAAATTGTGAAAGTGTACCTCGACTAGTCCTTTGGCAATAGCGCGTTGCATGATGGAAGCCTCAAAAGGACTTTTAAGTAAATCAGGGACAACAGTGATAATATCTATTCGCATGTGCAAAAATGACTATGTTAGTTAATAGTAAGGAGCTAATGCTGCTATACTTCGGCATTACATTTCCAAAAGTAGTGTAAATCTGGGTCTTTAGTAAAGCCTTCACGCTCATAAAGTCGCTGAGCGGGGTTATTGGTCTCGGTTTGTAGCACAATTCCTTTTTGACCGGTGGTACGACAGAGATCTTTGCAGGTTTCTATTAGTGCTTTACCAATTCCTTGGCCTCTGTATTTTGGATCGATAAATAAATCGTTTAACAAGAGCATCCGCTCCATACTTACCGAAGAGAAAATGGGATATAATTGGGTAAATCCTAAGGCCTTTCCAGTTCTAGCCTTAGTCAACTCAGACTCGCTAGATTCTAGGGCATTAGGAGGATCTTGCGATAAAGCAATATATATGACACTCTCCTTAGCGATTAATCTATCGTGCAAAAATTGCCTAGCACCTAAAGGATCACTTGTTTGTCTATAAAATAAGCGATAGCCGTCAAAAAGCGGAACCAGGATATCGAGATCGCTAAGGGTAGCTTGACGTATACGTATAGACATAATGATTGGCTTTAGGCTCCTTTTGAAGCCTTGACAAGCTTGTTGCGTTCGTCCTGCAGCTGACGTCCTAATTTTTGTTCTTTTTCTAGGGCTTTTTTGCGATACTCCTCAAATTCGGTTTCTACTTCATCCAGTTTATGTCGCGCTTCTCTTGTAATACTATTGCTGCTATTGTATTTGTAGATAAACAATAAAAGTCCAAGAAGTAATATACCAGCGATAGACCACATCATCGTTTGGTAGGAACCTTTGCTCATTTGGCTTCCAAAAAAGTTGATTGAGTCTTTCTCTTTATTAGTGGCTTCAAGGGTGTTCTGAGTGTCAGAAAGTGATGCCGTTAAATTTTCTATAGTAGCCTGTTGCTTTTCAATATCTCCTTTTAGTGAAGTGATCTCTTGTTGTAAGCCATCGATACGCTGTTTGATGTTGGCTTGCAATCTATTGAGACGCACCTTTTTTATCACTTTAAATTCCTGATAATTGTTTGAGGTCTTGAGTATATCCGAAAATTGCTCATCTACGGTTTGAGGGCCTTGAGCGGTTTCAGGTGTAGTTTGAGCTGTCATAGTGTTTGCCATGGCAAGAAGTACAAGGCAAGCCACCAAGAATATTGTATTTTTTCTCATGAGTTGTGGGCGTGTTAGGGTTTGCTGTTTAAACGATAACGCACATGGCATATTGTTTCGCAGGCCGCAAAAATAAGAGATTTGGATGAATAAGATACGTATGAAATAGCATCTTGGTTTATTTGAGCAAAAAAAACCTGTCTTAAAAAAGACAGGTTTTTCAGAATAGTGTTTGATCGAAGCCTGTATAGACTAAAGAAGCGGTTCTTCTCGAGACTTGTCTTCGCAGGTAATGAGGTCTTAATAGTAGGTAAATCGTCTTACCTTGGCAATATACTTGGCCAGTCTAATAACTTGATGGCTATAACCATACTCGTTGTCATACCAGACATAAATTACAGCGTTTTTTCCATCGGGTCGCACTATGGTAGCATTACTGTCATAAATACTCGGAGCCGATGATCCTACAATATCACTAGAGACCAATTCGTTGTCTATAGAATATTTGATTTGCTCGACTAAGGCACCTTCTAAGGCATATTTTTTCATAATGGTATTTAGCCCATCAACAGAGGTAGGTGTTTCCAGATCTAAACTCAAAATAGCTAGAGAACCATTTGGTACAGGAACGCGAATCGCATTAGAGGTAAGCTTTCCTTCAAAAGATGGGAGTGCTTTACTTACGGCAGCCCCAGCCCCGGTTTCTGTAATGACCATGTTTAAGGCGGCTGCACGACCCCTGCGGTATTTGCTGTGCATGTTATCTACCAGATTTTGGTCGTTTGTATAAGCGTGAATGGTCTCTAGATGCCCTGAGTTAATACCTAATGAGTCATCTATAGCCTTAAGTACTGGTGTGATGGCATTGGTCGTACAGCTAGCTGCAGAAAATATTTGAACCTGATCAGGGTCATTTTCTAGGTGATTAACACCGTGTACGATATTAGGTATACCTTTACCTGGAGCTGTCAATAGTACTTTTTCTACTCCTTTGCTTTTTAAATGTCTGCTTAAGGCTTCTTTATCTCTAAAGGCACCTGTGTTGTCTATGACAAGTGCATTTTCTATATCATACTGAGTGTAATCAATATCTTCAGGAGCCTTGGCACTTATAAATCGAACGGTGGTACCGTTAATGATCAAAGAATTATTGGCTACGTCTACAGATACGGTACCTGAGAAATCTCCATGCACCGAGTCACTCTTGAGCAACGAAGCACGTTTTTCCAAAACCGTTTCGTCTATGGTGCCTCTGGTCACAACAGCACGCAAACGCAGTTGACTTCCTTTGCCAGTTCTGGTCATCAGCTCACGGGCTACCAAACGTCCAATACGTCCAAAGCCGTAAAGAACCACATCCTTGGGAGCAATATCTCCAAAGGTTTGTGCCCCTTTTAATTTTTTGGATACAAAGCTGGTGGCATTAACATCACCAGGTTCCATATGGTACTCATAGGTTAATTTTCCTATATCGAGCTTTGCCGGTGGCAAATCTAGTTGCTTTATCGCTTCGGCAATTTCTACACTATCAAAAATAGAAATTGGTTTTTGAACAAAAGCGCCTGCGTATTCATGAAGATCTAAGATCTCACTCACATTGCGATCAATAAGTTGATTTCTAAATAAGACCAGTTCGATAGAGTTATCGTACCAGAGATCGCTTACTATTTTAATAAAAGCAACCGTAGCGCGGCGTCTATCGGCCTGAAAAGCTAATTCTTTTTCGTAAGTGTCTTGCGTTGACATAGTGATAGGGTGTCGTGTTGTTTGTTTTATCACACCCATTTTGAGTGTGATGTACTGTTTAAAATTTCGGCAAAAGTATATATTTCAAACGTTTTCGTAAGCATTTTTCTTAAAAAAAATGCCCTTCTTGTATAGAAGGGCATTGCTATAATTTCTCAATGAGTAATCTAGGCCACTTTAGTCTTTAAAAATAAATCTATTGCGCTCTCCGCTACGATCGTAAACCACTATACTAATAGGTTCGTTAGTGCTTTTTGAATTCATAATGCGTTCTACATCGGTCACATTTTTTACTTCTTCGTCATCAATCTCGGCTATGATAGCACCTATCAAATTATTATACCTGCGCATTTCTGGGTTAATCAGATTACTGATCACCACACCGCTGTCTGCATTAAAGACTTCCAAATCTCGGTCTGTGGCATTTTTTACCTCAATACCCAATCGGTCCAACTTAAAAGCGGTAGGTTTAACAAGGGTTACAGGTAAAACGATCTCGTCGTTGTCTCTTAGAATACTCACCTTGACGATATCGTTAGGACGTTTGGTGTTGACATATCCAGTGAGATCTGAAAATTTGTTAACCTGTATGTTGTCTACCATGGTAATGATATCTCCGCGTTGTACACCTGCCTTGTCGGCACCGCTACCTAGTTCTACACCGCTAATGTAAACGCCTTCTGAAGTAGGCAGATCCAGTTTCTCTGTTAATTCTGGGGTTAATGAACCTCCTTGAACGCCAAGAATACCTTTTTGTACAGCACCGTACTCCATTATGTCATTAACGATTTTGCGCGCGTTGTTGGAAGGTACAGCAAAGGCGTACCCAACATAAGATCCAGTTTGAGAAGTAATCGCCGTATTTATACCGATGAGTTCGCCATTGGTATTGACCAAGGCACCACCACTATTTCCTGGGTTGATGGCAGCATCAGTTTGAATAAATGATTGTACATTAAGATCGGTCTCATCAATATCTCTGGCCTTAGCCGATATGATTCCGGCCGTTACAGTTGAGGTCAAATTAAAGGGGTTTCCTACTGCGAGTACCCATTCGCCTACTTTGGCAGCATCACTATCGCCAAAGGTGATATAAGGAAGGGTGTCATCGCTCTCTATTTTGAGCAAGGCAATATCTGCTGAGACATCGCTTCCCACCACTTCAGCGGTAAACTTTCTGTTGTCGTTAAGGGTAACCTCTACTTCTATCGCTCCATCAATCACGTGATTGTTGGTTATAATGTATCCATCGGCCGAAATAATTACACCACTACCAGCGCCTACAATTCCTTTTCCTTGTAGACCGCCACCTCTAAAGTATTCCATCATATTTCTAGGACGGCGATATTCTTGTACGTTTTTGACGTGCACAACTCCGTGAAGCGATTTTTCTGCGGCTTCGGTAAAATCGACACCAGAGGCTATTGCCGAGCTTGCTTTATAAGAAGCTGGGGTAAATACTGGAGCTGGAATCGAGGTTGTTTCTACGATTTTTTGAGGTGCATTATTTTCGATAAATAGGGTATAGGCACCTAAAGTAATGGCGCCTGCAAGCAAGGCAACCACTAGTAAACTTGTGAATTTTTTCATCATCTTTTTCATTTAAGTTTTAGGTATAATCGGATAACACTTAAAGTTAAAACTTTCGTATATATCCAATTTAGATTTAACTGCGATTTAACAACAGAATAGAAATGCGAATTCGCTATTTTTGTCCCTATCCAGAGACCAGCATGACAATTACGTTTTACAAATATCAAGGTACCGGCAATGACTTTATTCTCATTGATAACCGCACATTATTCTTCTCCAAAAACGATACCAAACTTATCGCAAGACTATGTGACAGAAAATTTGGCATAGGTGCCGATGGATTGATTCTCTTAGAAGCCCACAAGGAGGCCGATTTTGAGATGGTGTACTACAACGCCGATGGTCATCAAAGTAGTATGTGTGGTAATGGGGGTCGGTGTTTGGTCGCTTTCGCGAAAGCATTAGGCATCGTAAAAGACGAAGCTTCTTTCATGGCTATAGATGGGATGCACCACGCCGTGATTAAAGAGGACTTGGTAGAATTAAAAATGCAGGATGTCACTAGTATTGAGAGTGGGCAGGACTATGTTTTTTTGGATACGGGCTCTCCGCACCACGTAAAGTTGCAGCAGGATTTGGACAGTCTAGATGTAAAAGCAGAAGGAGCTGCCATACGCTACAGTAGGCCTTATAAAACTAATGGGACCAATGTAAATTTTGTAAGTCAAATTTCGGAAAACAACTTTCGAGTGCGCACTTATGAACGTGGTGTAGAAGATGAAACCTTGAGTTGTGGCACTGGTGTTACCGCAGTTGCACTTGCAATGCATTACCAAAAAAAAACAGCGGCACACCATCTTACCCTTGAGGTAGAGGGTGGGCAGCTACAAGTAAGTTTTACACCTTCACAGCAAGGTTATCATCAGGTGTATTTGATAGGTCCAGCAACCTATGTTTTTAAAGGGGTCTGGCCATGAATACTCTAGAAGGAACTATCATTTATCTGCGCGCTTTGGAGCCTGTTGATTTAGATCATCTGTATCAAATCGAAAACGATGAGCGTCTATGGGCACTAAGTGAAACACAAATACCGTTTTCCAAATATGCATTAAAGAGTTATCTGGACAATGCTCATCGCGATATTTACGAGGTTAAGCAATTGCGATTGGCCATTTGTACTCAAAGCGATAAGGCGCTAGTGGGCCTGATCGATATCTTTGATTTTGACCCCTTGCATTTACGTGCAGGTGTGGGTATCTTGATTGCGCAACAAGCTCATCGAAAGCATGGTTATGGGCATCAAGCGCTAGAATTACTAATAGCCTATGCCAGAACGCATTTGCAACTCCATCAACTCTATGCCAATATTGGGGCAAACAATAACCCTAGTATACAGCTATTTGAGAAGTGCGGTTTTGTCCAGAGTGGGGTCAAAAAAGATTGGCGACGTTCTGGACATAGCTTCACAGACGAATTATTTTATCAATACTTATTATAAATGTATATCAAACGCATCATCATTATCATAGTGGCAATTGGAGCCATTGTAGGAGCCATTTTTGCTTATAATGTGTACACGGCAGTATTTTCGGATAATACTGCATTTAACAATGAAGAAGCCCACCTGTACATCGCTCCAGGGGCTACTTTTGAAACCGTAAAGGCAGATATTGCTCCGCTGCTCAAAGAAGTGTCTAGCTTTGAAACTGTGGCCAAGCAAAAGGGCTATATCACCAATATAAAGCCTGGGCATTATGTGATTAAAAAAGGGATGAATAATAACGAAATTATCAACAGTATTCGCAGTAAAAACACCCCGGTCAAAGTGGCCTTTAACAATCAAGAGCGACTTGAAGATTTGGCGGGCCGCATCTCGCATCAAATACAGCCCGATAGTCTGTCTTTATTAAAAGCCATGCGTGATACCGACTTTCTTCGGGAACATGATTTTAATAATGCTACCGCTTTATCGATGTATATTCCCAATAGTTATGAAGTATTTTGGAATTCATCTGCCACCTCCTTTAGAGATCGGATGTTTACCGAATACAAGCGTTTTTGGAATGAGCAACGACTTGCTAAAGCCGAGGCTTTGCAAATGACTCCCGCTCAGGTTTACACCTTAGCTGCCATAGTGCAAAAAGAAACCGCCAAGGTTGATGAGCGACCTAGAGTGGCAGGTGTTTATCTCAATAGGCTAAAAAGAGGCATGAAGCTAGACGCCGACCCTACCGTTATTTATGCCTTAAAGAAGCAGGCTAATAATTGGGATATGGTTGTCAAACGCGTTTTGTATAAAGATCTTGAAACCCAATCTCCTTACAATACCTATCGCAACGCGGGTCTTCCGCCAGGACCAATTTTTATGCCCGATGTTAGTGCTATAGATGCAGTACTCAATCCTGAAAAGCACGACTATCTCTATTTTGTAGCCGATGTAGAGAACTTTGGCTATCATAAATTTGCAAAGAGCCTCTCACAGCATAATGCCAATAGTGCTGCTTATAAGCGCTGGATCAACAATAAAGGGGTAAGACGCTAATTCATAAAAACCTAAGAAGTATTTCTTTTACGCTTTCGCGAAATAGGATAGCGTTTTAATAACTGAGCGGTAAGATACCATTCAAATCGAGAAGGTAGTGCAGTCTTGAGGGATTATACTAGAGGTGGCTCCTACTGATACGGGACCTAAGAGAAGCAACATTTGAGATTACTACAGCACAACTAACGAGATCTCATGTGTATATAAACTTGCAAAAACGCAGGCGCTTTAACGTTTGATTGATGTTTTGTAGAATGATTAACGTCGTTAATGGATGAAGTTGAGCCTTTGACCGATATAATAATGAGGGTATAAACTCTTGTAAAATAGGGTGTTTGCCCCAATTTGGTTAAAATTATGTTTAATTTTTTTAAGTGTTGTGTAGATTTAAATATAATTGTATATTTGCAGGCCGAAATAGATAGCGCATACGAGTTCATTATTATTTAGAATCTCGGTTATCGAAAATCGAAAATATGATAAGAAACCTGGTTAAAGTTACTGTCCTACCATTTATGATTGGACTTCTCGCACTAGGAAACAGCACTGAGAAAAAAGAAGTTACTATTGATTTTTCAGTCTATTCTACAGAAGGTTTGGACCTTCATTACACAGTTCCTACTCAGGAACAAGTGAACGCACTTCATTTACCCTTGACTATGCCATTGCCTTATGCGGGTAATTTGTTTATTGGTTTTAAGGAAGCCTTGGCGTTTAAAGAATCACAATGCGATTATTTTGTAGTCAATAAATTTGGATACTTAGGGAAGTACCAATTTGGGAAATCAACCTTAGATTTATTGGGTATCAAAAACACTCAGGCCTTTTTAAAAGATCCTTTAATGCAGGAAGAAGCCTTTTTTCTCAATGCCTCTCGAAACAAATGGGTGTTGCGTAAGGATATCAAGCGTTATGCAGGACGAAATATTGGAGGTGTCAAAGTTACTGAGTCTGGCATTTTAGCCGCAGCCCATTTGGCCGGTCCAGGAAGTGTTAAGAAATTTCTGCGCTCTGGCGGTGCTGTTGGTTTTAATGATGCCTTTGGGACGTCTATACGAAGTTATATGAAGCGTTTTTCAGGTTATGATGTCTCTTTTGTAGCGCCAAATCGCAGGCCCAAATTCAAGGGCTAATTACAGCTATATTTGTATTGTAAATGCCAATGCTAATGCCAGTGCCAAATGAAAGGCACTAATGTATAAGTGTATCTACCGAGGTAATTTACCATCTAATGATTGAGCTGGCCCAGGTAAAACCACTACCAAACGCGGCCAGCACCACCAGATCTCCTTCTTTCACTTTGCCTTCTTCCCAGGCTTCGGTAAGCGCTATTGGTATGGAAGCAGCGGTAGTATTTCCGTATTTCTGTATGTTGTTGTACACCTGTTGGTCAGACAATTTGAAGGAGCGTTGTACAAATTGAGAAATTCTCAAATTGGCTTGATGCGGTATGAGCATATCAATGTCTGTGGTTTGGAGATTATTTTTGGCCAAACCTTCGTTGATCACTTCAGCAAAGCGTACTACTGCATTCTTAAATACAAACTGTCCATTCATATAAGGGTAGTACGGAATATTCTCTTGAGGATTCTCTTCAATAATTTCGGGTACCCACTTATTGGTTGAAGGACCTTCTAAGGCAAGTTCTAAGGCGTGTTCTCCTTCAGAGTGTAGATGTGAAGACAAAATACCTTTGTCCTTACTTTCTTCTCTGGTCAAAACAGCTGCTCCAGCACCATCTCCAAAAATAACAGACACCGATCTACCACGTGTTGTAAAGTCCAATCCACCACTGTGGTTTTCTGAACCAATCACCAATACATTTTTATACATACCAGTTTTAATAAACTGATCGGCTGTGGCTAGGGCATAGATAAAACCACTACATTGGTTGCGCACATCAAGAGCAGGTATGGTTTCCATACCCATTAGGTGTTGTACTTGCACTCCGCATCCCGGAAAATAGTAATCAGGGCTTAAGGTGGCAAACACGATCATGTCAATATCTTTAACGGTCATCCCAGCGCGTTCAATCGCTATTTCGGCCGCTTTGACACCCATTTTGGCCGTTGTATTTCCATCCCCTTTTTTAATGTGTCTTCGCTCTTTTATACCCGTACGTTCCTGTATCCATTGATCGTTAGTATCCATCATTTTAGACAGATCGTCATTGGTCACTATATTTTCTGGGACATATTTGCCTAAACCGGCAATTCTGGAATTGTACATCATGTGTTTGAATTAATGAGAGGTTTTGATATAGCCTCTAATTACTTTAGTAGTGGGGTAGGGCATTAGTGTTATTATTGTCAACACCTACCCACCAAGCCCGTAAATATAAGCCAATCTCTAGCTATCTGAAAATATAGCCCTACTGTTTGCTATGCGTGCATAGCAATGAGAAAAGACATCGTCATAATCGTTTTTACATAAAAAAGTGCACCCGACTAAAAGTGCACTTTTCAAAAAACAACCTAACCAATAAGCGCGGCTATCATCCATAACCGCAACTCATTATCATCTATGCTACCCATTCTTTAGGCGCATATTTCTTAAAATTATTAACCTCAATTTTGGCACCGAGATCATGCATTAAATTATAGAGTCCAAAAAATGTTCTGTTGATGTATAAGAAGTGCTTACTTCCTCTATTACCGTTCATTTTTCGGATTTGTGTGTCTTTACTATACTTTTCACTCAAGGTGGCAATTTGATCAAAAAAATCGGAGTCACTAAAATCAAATGTTTCGCTGTGAAAAGGTGTGGTAAACAAACTGAGCATTTCGTGGAAAAGCTCTGAGAAGAAAACAATAGCCGAGGGGTTGTCATCTTCTCTGAGTATTTCCAGTTCAAACAGCTTCTGTTTGAAAATGACCGCATCATTTATATTCTCTTTTTCGGCTAATTCGAAATAAGGCACATAAAATGATTGTGGCACGTGTTTGATACACCCAAAATCTATGGCGATTAGATCTCCTTCTGGAGATACCAAGAAGTTGCCAGGATGTGGGTCTGCATGTACTCTTTTAAGTACGTGCATTTGAAACATATAAAAGTCCCAAAGTGCTTGTCCTAGTTTATTGGCCAGCGCCCTATCTTGATTATGGGTGACAAATTCACTCAAATGCTCACCCTGCATCCAATCCATTGTTAAGATGCGTTCGCTAGAAAGCTCTGGATAGTAGGTTGGAAATCGCAGATTTGGAATAGATGCGCAATCTTTGGTCATGGCCACAGATTGTTCTAATTCCAAGTGATAATTGGTCTCTTCCAATAATTTATCTTCGACTTCTTGAAAGTATTTTTCTTTTCCCTCCCCTTGGAGATTAAACATGCGAGAAGCGATGGGTTTTACTAAAGCCAAATCACTACTGATACTGTCTGCGACTCCAGGGTATTGGATTTTCACAGCAAGTTTTTTCCCATCCAGTTCGGCTTTGTGAACCTGGCCGATGCTGGCAGCATTTACACTTTGAGCCGCAAACGTATCAAATAGATCCTCTGGGTATTTTCCCAAATATTTTTTAAAAGTTTTTCGCACTAAGGGTGCAGAGAGTGGTGGTACCGAAAATTGAGACAGTGAAAATTTCTCCACATAGGCCTTAGGCAATATGTTTTTTTCCATGCTCAACATTTGGGCTACCTTAAGTGCACTCCCTTTTAGACTTTTCAGTCCGTCATAAATATCTTCGGCATTCTCTTCATTTAATTTCTCCTTGGTGAGCGAAGGATTCACTACTTTCTCTCCGTAATATTTTACGTAGTTTACACCAATCTTTGCTCCAGTCTGCACGAGTTTGGAGGCTCTCTGTATTTTATTTGTAGGTATGTGATCTATAGTCTTCATAGGGTTCTGGTAGGTTTAATTTTTCGCGAAAGCGTTATTCATACCAGTATTCTGGAATTTGTCTTTAAAAAGAAACTTCCCAAAATCTATTATACTCTCCAGAGGAGTTGTCTCAAAAACGTCAAATATGGCTGTGACAGACTTTTCTATGGCTAGATCGGTTTTCTCAAAAGCGGGCGAGTTATCTTCCATCCAAAAGTTTAAAAGAAAAAGCAATTGCAACCACGCACCTTCACTAAAAATAGTGACGGAGTTTTTAGTGAATTTGTAGTTTTTTTGCTCATTGCCTGCTTCTATAAGCTCAGTGGCAAATTGCTTGACGTGCGTGCGCAATTGCTTTAACTGTTCTAATTTTTTAAGCATGTGTTTGTGCTCTTGTAAGGCAAAAAGGACATAACTTCTATTTGCAGTGAACATTTCAAATAAGGTGTAGAAATACGACAACATTTTCTCTTTATTGGCGTAAGTCTCGAAAGCACTATCCTTGTGTAAAATCGCGATTGTATGCTGGTGAAAGGCCACCCAAATACCTTGCTTTAAATTTTTAAAAGATCCAAAATGCTGGTAAAACTCGGCCTCAGTAAAATTGGAAGCCTTACAAAATTTGTATATCGTAATGGGTTGATCACCGTGTTCTAACACGTGATCCATATAAGCACTAATAATATCCTGGGCTGTTAGCGCTTTTTTTGCTTTGGTGGTCTTTTTCGTAGTTGTTTTTTTAGTCGTAGCCATGTTCTGTTGTTTCTAATCTTAGGTAAAGATAAGAAATGTTTAACGACTAGCTAAAAAGATTAAACAAAAAACCTTGTTAAAGTTGTTTCATATTTTTTGAAAGCTTCTTAAAATGATTAAAGCTTTGATTTCCAGATAGAAACATAGGTTTGTGCTACGGTTACATGGTCGTGATGTTGAGAGACAAAACGCCTGGCATTTTTAGAGATTTGAGCTAACAATTTGGGCTGGTGTAGTAATCTTTCAAGGGTGAGAAAAATTTGCTGCTCATCTGGTACAGCATCAATGGCTACTGGCGCTTCGACTTGGTAATGCTTGGTAAAAGGAGTTCCAGCTCCTGTAAATACCACCTTGCCTCTGGCCATAGCTTCTAAAGCGTTATATCCCTGATCGTAAGAGTAAACCTGATCTAATATGATGTGTGCCTGCTCATAGGCTTTCATGTATTGCGCGTAAGGAAGCGACTCAACCGTGATAATTTTTACTTTTGTGGGATACTTATTTTGAAGTAGCTCAAGGGCTTTTTCAAATATATCATTGCCTTTTTTTAAGTAATTCATGCGGTTGATACCGTGAAATATTACCAATGGCGTAGTGGACTTAGGAAATTCTATATCAAAACGGCTGCAGTTTACTGGAGTGGGGACAAGGCTAGTCACCTTTTCTTGCCCTTGTAAACCCATATAGTAATCCATATCGGTGGGTATGATATGGGTTACCCGATCTACCACAAATTGATACAGGACCCTGCGTTTTGGTGTGAGATATTCCAACACCGAACTGTATTGCTTTTTAAGACTATGGTCGTTGAGATAGGGAGTAAGCAGGTGATAGTCTAACGGATCTGATAACAGATAGTCAACCCAAGCGGTATCTGTTCCACAGGCCGAAAGTACCAATTGTTTGTTGTGTGATGCCAGATAGTCAATACACTTTTTTTCTTTGGCTACTGTTGTGCGTATACTCCAAGAATTAATGAGTTGTACGACGTCAAAATCTGTAAATTGTTTGCGGGCCCTCCAAAAACGATAGCCCGATTCCCAAAGGGCTAGGTCAAATCCACTTAGTCTATACACCACTTTGCGAGCCAGTCTAGTAAATGCTGTAGCGCTCATCCATTTTGGGCTAATATCCACATCTACTGGATATTTTTTAAATAGATCTCCAGAGCCTACTAATACAACCTCGTGTCCTAAAGCTAGCAATCCTTCTTTTAAAGAATTGTGAAATCGACTATATTCGCCAATAAGCAGTATTTTCATAGAGAGGTATTACACTTCAAATATAACCCAATCCCAACGAGTTTGACAACCACTGTTCCTTTTGAAATTTTAGTAGCCACGATGTTTCGTACCAATCTGGAATTTTTAAAGGAAATGTTCTGCGTTAGCGACTATCAACAGTATCACATACTGGTAATTAATCAGACAGATCAGACCAGAAAATTGGTAGCTACTTCTGAGAACATCAGGGTGATCAACACCTTAGAACGTGGCTTGTCTAATAGCCGTAATCTCGCTATACAGCACGCTCAGGGAGAAATATGTCTCCTTGCCGATGATGATGTGCGATATATTAAAAATCTTGAAGAGGTGGTTGTAAACGCTTTCGCGAAAGCGCCCTTGGCCAGCCTAATGACCTTTCAAGCCCAGGATGAACACGGCCAACTCTATCGCGAGTATCCCGATATAAAAACACATACTAAAAATACCGTCTTTACGGTAAACGGCGTGGTAATCGCTCTTAGACTAAAGACGATTAAATCACATCAACTAAGCTATTCTCCCTTATTTGGATTGGGTGCCCCTTTTGAAACCGCAGACGAGTATGTTTTTTTAAGAGATGTACTGGCTGCTGGTCTTGTAATAGGATTCGAGCCTAAAACTATTCTAACGCACCCTTCTTACAATTCTGGAAAGGATATGGGTAGTGATCGTATTGTTTTTGCCAGAGGCGCGCTCAAACAAAAATATTTAGGTTGGTTGAGTTATCTTTGGGTTTTTAAGTATGTGCGTTTTTTATGGGCACATGGCTTTATTACAAGAAAAGAGGTGATTCATAAGATCAAGGTCGGATTTGCCGGAATCAAAAAGTACAAACAATTAAATGCTAAAACCTTATGACTATTGAGCAATGTCGTGTAGTGGATATTCCAAAAATTTCTGACCCCAGAGGTAATCTGGCTGTGATAGAAGGAAAGACCTTGCCTTTTGACATTAGACGTGTTTACTATCTTTTTGATGTACCAAGCGACGCCTATCGCGGAGGTCATGCTCACAAAGAACAATTGGAATGTCTTATTGCGGTAAGTGGTAGCTTTGAGGTGATTCTTGATGATGGTACCGATAAAAAGCGCGTGATGCTCAATAAGCCCAATAAGGGTTTGTTGATCCCTACTGGGATATGGCGTGAGCTCGAAAATTTTTCTTCGGGTGCCGTATGTGTTGTTCTGGCTTCTGATAGGTTTGACGAGACAGATTACCTGAGAGACTACGACAATTTTCTAGCGTTTAAAAGGGGATAAATACAAACGTTTATGACGCAAGTAATCTTGAAACTTGCGCAGTCTAATCAAACTTTTAGCATTTAAGTTGAGCAAGGCCCGTTGTTTGGCATTTAAATGTTTGGGATCAATTTTGCTTTGATATGCTTTTGCGGTCTTAGCATCGCCAGCCATTTTGTGCTGTAAGGCAAATGAAAAGCGATTGATGTCTAAAAAACGTTTAAGCGAGTCATTGGTTTTGGCATATTCTTCGTAAGCGTCTAGATTCATATAAGATCGCTTTAAGGTTGGGGTATTTGATATGCGATTGTCACTGTCCATAACATGAGTGGCCGTTATGGTATTGGTATATGCCACTTTATGAGATAATGCGATACGCACCCATAGGTCGGTGTCTTCTCCAGCTCCATGAGTAATCCTTGCATCAAAACCCCGAAGTTTTTTAAAAATGGCTTTTGGTATGGCCACGGCCGAGGTCCAGGCAATGCAGTCAATGAGACTTGCTTCAAAAAAATCGTCTACATATCCCATCCATCCATCTTCTTTATTTTGCAAGGGCGTATCTACAGGAAGAGTGATTCCATGGGCATAGCTTTTTTGATAAGCGGTGGCATACAATCCTGCATCGGGCAAGGAAGATTTGAGCTTTGCAAGTGT
>CAZJWI010000267.1:0-6646 GCA_964549485.1 uncultured Flavobacteriaceae bacterium | reverse complement strand
CTACTGGAGATATTGAAATTTTGGTTTCAAAACTCGAGGTACTCAATCAGGCCTTGCTTCCCCCTTTTACGATAGAAGATGAAACAGATGGAGGAGAAGATGTGCGTATGAAGTATCGCTATCTCGATATTCGTAGAAATCCGGTTAAAAACAGTTTGATTTTTCGCCATAGGGTCACTATGGAGGTTAGAAAATATTTGTCAGATCAAGAGTTTATTGAAATCGAAACTCCATACTTGATCAAATCTACTCCAGAAGGTGCCAGAGATTTTGTAGTGCCTTCACGTATGAATGAGGGCGAATTCTATGCCCTTCCACAATCGCCTCAAACCTTTAAGCAACTCCTTATGGTAGGTGGTATGGACAAGTATTTCCAAATCGTCAAATGTTTTAGAGATGAAGATCTCAGAGCCGATAGACAGCCAGAATTTACCCAAATTGACTGTGAAATGGCTTTTGTAGAACAGGAAGACATACTCAACATTTTTGAAGGGCTTACCCGTCACCTTTTAAAAGAGGTAAATGGCGTAGAAATTGGCGAATTTCCTAGAATGCCCTATGATGATGCCATGCGCTTATATGGTAATGACAAACCCGATATTCGTTTTGGGATGGAATTTGGCGAGTTAAACGAGGTAGCCCAGCACAAGGAGTTTAATGTCTTTAACAAGGCCGAGCTCGTTGTGGGTATTGCTGTACCAGGAGGAAATAGCTACACCCGTAAAGAAATTGACAAATTGATTGAATGGGTTAAAAGACCACAAGTTGGAGCCTTAGGTATGGTGTACTGTCGCGTAAATGAAGACGGTAGTTTTAAATCTTCGGTAAACAAATTTTACGATCAGCAGGACTTAGCACAATGGGCAAAAGTAACTGGTGCCAAAGCTGGTGATCTTATATGTGTGCTCTCTGGAGATGCTTCTAAAGTGCGTCCTCAATTAAGCGCCTTGCGCATGGAACTGGCAGAGCGTTTAGGGCTTAGAGATCCAGAGGTATTTGCGCCATTATGGGTGGTAGACTTCCCTTTGCTAGAGCTTGATGAAGAAACAGGGCACTATCACGCTATGCATCATCCATTTACAGCTCCAAAACCTGGACAAATTGAGTTGCTAAGTACAGATCCAGGTGCGGTTAAGGCCAATGCCTACGATTTGGTTTTAAACGGTAACGAAATAGGTGGTGGTTCTATTCGTATACACGACAAGCAAACCCAGGCCCTTATGTTTGACTATCTAGGGTTCACCCCCGAGGAGGCCAAAGCGCAATTTGGCTTTTTAATGGACGCCTTTCAGTATGGGGCGCCCCCTCATGGCGGATTGGCTTTCGGACTTGATCGACTTGTAGCGATCTTGGGAGGGCAAGAAACCATCAGAGATTTTATCGCCTTCCCAAAAAATAACAGTGGTCGCGATGTCATGATAGATGCTCCAGCACCTATTGATGAGCAACAATTGGAAGAATTACATTTAAAACTACGTGCATAAATTAAGACGCATATTCATCGTTTTGGTATTTCTGTTGTGTACAGGAATGTTGGCCTATGGGTATAACCTCACTTCAAGTACAGATGTAGACGAGCTTCGTCTAGGACACAAGCTCGTAGGAATGGCCATAGCAGGTTTCTTTTTTGTAGCCATGCCAGTGTTTATTTACCACCGTTGGAAAAATAAAAAAGTAAAGGACTATATGCTCACCGAAGAAAATATCTTGAAGATGAAAGCCTTCAACGATAGCAAAAAATCTTGAAAATCAGGTGCTTAATTAAAAAAATACATTCAGGAAACCTTATGTTAAAAATAAAAACGTAAGTTTGTTCTTTATTAATATTTTATTTTTTATAATGGAAGGAACAGTTAAATTTTTCAATGAGTCAAAAGGTTATGGTTTTATAACCAATGACGACACTGGTAAAGACATCTTCGTACACGTTACAGGTCTTAACGGTGAAACTATCAACGAAGGAGACAAAGTTGAGTACGTAGAAGAAGAAGGAAGAAAAGGAATGACAGCTGCACAAGTACGTGTGCTGTAATGATATAGATATATCTTTTTACGAATGGATGCCCGCTAGATAGCGGGCATTTTTTTTGGTTGGTTATCTCTTTTTGGCAAAAAAAGCCTGTAATAATTGTTGTGCTTGCTCTGCCAGTATACCCCCATTAACAATTGTTTTGGGATGATAGGTTGACCCTAATGCCGTAGCCCCTCGTCTAGGGTCTTTGGCAGCATATACCACTCTAGCTATCTGACTCCAATAAAGGGCTCCAGTACACATTTGACACGGCTCTAAGGTTACATATAGCGTACAGTTTTTTAAATACTTGCCTCCTAAATAATGGGCCGCTGCTGTGATGGCCTGCATTTCGGCATGAGCGGTCACATCTGTTAATCGCTCTGTAAGATTATGCGCTCTGGCAATGATGGTATTTTCAATAACCACCACCGCGCCTACAGGAATCTCGTCGCTTTTAAAGGCCAACTGGGCCTCTGCCAGTGCGCGTTTCATAAAATAAGTATCGTCAAAAGGATCGATTATTGCCATTACACAAAGGTATACAAATGTTCAGCGTCATAACGTACCTTTGTATTATGTCAATTGCACTTTTACACCGCATCAATACGCCAACAGACCTTCGTAAGCTTTCGCGAAAGCAATTACAGGCACTTCCTAAAGAACTGCGAGAGTTTATAATCGAAATAGTTGCCACTAAGGAAGGACACTTGGGTGCTAGTTTAGGGGTTGTAGAACTTACCATAGCCCTACACTATATCTTTGACACCCCCAACGACTTACTGGTTTGGGATGTAGGTCACCAGGCCTACGGACATAAAATCCTGACGGGACGACGTGAGCAATTTGACACCAATAGACGCAAAGGTGGTTTGAGTGGCTTTCCCAAACGAGAAGAGAGCAGCTATGACACCTTTGGGGTAGGTCATAGTAGTACCGCCATATCGGCTGCTTTAGGAATGGCACTGGCCGCGTTACAACAAGGAAAAGTAGATCGTAAACATATCGCGGTGATAGGCGATGCTTCTATTGCCAGCGGAATGGCCTTTGAAGGTCTCAATCACGCAGGAGTGACTCCCGCTAACTTACTGGTCATTCTCAACGATAACGCCATTGGTATTGATCCTAGTGTAGGTGCCTTAAAAAAATACCTGACCAATGTCAAAAAAGGTACGGCCAGAGAAGAAAATATCTTTGAGGCTTTAAACTTTGACTACTACGGCCCGGTAGACGGACACGATCTCGAAGCATTATTGGATGTATTGACTTTGCTCAAAGACAAGAAAGGGCCGGTACTCCTTCATGTGATTACCACCAAGGGCAAAGGCCTTGCCCAGGCCGAAGCCAATCAGGTGGTGTATCATGCTCCAGGTAAATTTGACGCCGCTACTGGCGAATTGGCCCCCAAATCTACTAAGAGTCAACCTCCAAAGTACCAAGATGTCTTTGGTCATACTCTGGTCACACTGGCAGAAAAAAATCCAAAGATCATGGCAATAACACCCGCCATGCCTACAGGAAGTTCGCTCAAATATATGATGGAGCGATTTCCTGACAGAGCGTTAGACGTGGGTATCGCAGAGCAACATGCCGTCACTCTTGCCGCTGGTATGGCCACTCAGGAGATGATCGTTTTTTGCACTATTTATTCTACGTTCTTGCAGCGGGCTTATGATCAGGTGATACACGATGTGGCCCTGCAAAATATACCCGTTATATTTTGTTTGGACCGAGCTGGATTGGTAGGTCAGGATGGCCCTACTCATCATGGGGTATTTGATCTGGCCTATCTCAACTGTATCCCAAATCTAATCATATATGCTCCAAGTGATGAGCTAGGCTTACGCAATATGATGTATACCGCCCAATTAGGTCTTGACCAGCCTATCGCGATTCGATATCCAAGAGGCCGAGGGCATACCATAAACTGGGAGCAACCCTTCCAAAAAGTAAGCATTGGTAAAGGTCGGTGTTTGCGCAAAGGCGCCCGTATTGCGATTTTGTCTATAGGCACCATTGCCCATAATGTGAGCAAGGCCATAAAAAGTCAGGACATCGATGCAAGTCATTACGATATGGGCTTTTTAAAACCCTTAGATCTTCAGTTGCTAGATTCTATTTTTGAGCAGTACCAGACTATTATCACAGTAGAAGATGGCACGCGTATCGGCGGTTTGGGAAGTAGTGTGTCAGACTATGCTTTCGCGAAAGCGTATACCGGAACTATCAAAATATTAGGCATACCCGATCGGTTTATAGAGCACGGCACAGTAGAAGAATTACACGAAGAAACTGGTCTATCACCAGCTCAAATAGCCACTGTGCTCGCTCAATTTAAGGCATAAAAAAAGCGGAATATCATCGGATATTCCGCTTTCTAAGAAGTTATATAATTTACTTGATAATCAACTTAGTGGTCTGAGACGCACTTTCACCATCAACTTTTAAGATATATACTCCAGCAGCCAAATTCTGTGCTTGAAGCTGAACGGTCCCTTCTAAGGTCACCTTTTGAGCAAATACCTGACGCCCATTGATATCAAAAATAGTAACGTTACCTTGACCTTGAGCCCCTGCAACATTAATATTGATCTCCCCATTGGTTGGGTTTGGATATACTTTAAATGGATTGATAGCATCTGTGTCTGCAACACTTAATCTACAATCTAACTCATCTACAGGAGGTAAGTCAAAAGCCTCAACCTGATCGGTACGACTTCCAGAAGTACCCTGGCTAGCGCTATACCCGACACCGCGATCGGCAAATACATTCCAAATTAGACACTTAATGGCCGTTTTATCTTCGATGTCATCATTAACATCTACAGCAGCGATAATTGCATCACGTCCTGTAACAAACCCTACCCCACATGGTTGTAGTTTTAAACCATCAACAACCAGTTGCATTGCGATATTATTACCGCCGTTCCCGTTGTAGAAGTCAGGATCAAAACCAAATTCATCAATTAGGGCCCAGTTAAGATCCCATAAGATTGTACCCCAGATAGAACCAATCCCGTGTGGTCTAGAAATATTAGCAGAATCATTAGTATTACCATAGGTCAAATCATTGACTAGGGTGTTTGTACTATAGGCTGCTGGACGAATTCCTTGTGAAGTAATAGGTGTTCCTGTTGCATAGGTTCCAATACCTCTAATATCTTCGGCAGTATCTCCTGGCTCGATAGTAAGCATTAAACCAAACCAGTCAGACCAACCTTCTCCCATTTGCTCGGCATTGCTCAAACAACCAGAGTTTCCTGGCCCACCCGTAAGACGGATCGAAATACCGTGTCCATACTCGTGTGCAATAATTCCGTTGTCAAGACTTCCGTCTTTACCTGTTGGTGCAGGCGCCGAAATAGTTACATTGACGGTCTCTGTAGCTAGCGCCTCAATAAGCGCTTCTCCATCGGCTTGAGCAATCATTCCAGAAGGAATAGTGATATCAGGATTATTTCCTCCCAAATTAATAATTGGACCTGGTTCATTATTTACAATTATTACTGCAATGGCTCCCGCATCTTGAGCAGCCTGCACTTTATCGACAAAAGGACACTCGCCACGACGAATCACAGCAATATTGCCATCTAATTCATCGGCATTATCTAAAGGATCACAAGCATCAGAGTCATCTCCTGTTGTATCTACATCAACAGCAAGGGCTAAATCTCCTGTAATACCATCTATAGGAAATGCATCTCCAAAGGCCGCACTAGAAAAGCCATAAATACCAGCTACCGAAGCTGGGGCATTGGCCTCAAATTCTGGCACTGAAGAAGGTGACCATAAAAACATTTGCATTCTTCCTCTAGATCCATCGGTTGGGGTAGAGAAATTGGCATTATTGGTACCACTTCCGTCTTGAGCATCGGCAAGTACATAATCATTACCTAAACCGTCTCCTGTATAATTAACTTGTTGGAAGTTACCAGCAGCTTCGTCAAACCCATAGAGGTAAAAAACATCGTGCATCACGTTATTCCAATAGAAAAGGTTGGTCGTAGAGGCTGCCAAATAATCTTCAGGCTCTAAAGTCAAATCAAGCTCATAATCAAAGATAAGATCATCGCCTCCGTCTGGTGAAAACCCAGCACCGTTATTTCCATTTTGATCATCTTGTGCCCAAACGTTATTACCGCGAGTAATCGTTAATTCGGGACCTTCTTGCCCATCAAGATCATGCCATCCAAAAGGAGATGCAATAGGATCTTGAGGCTCTGTTACTATAGAACGTTCTCCGTGAGCTGGACTCTCTACGGGTATATCGTAAACGTTGTACATTTCATCTTCAAGTACTACTGTATTAACAGCATCTTTGCGCATGTCAAAGGCAACAACTGTTTCGGTGTTTTTATTGGTCTTTTGACCTACAACGGTACTATGATCATGAGTAGCGAAGCTACAGCTGGTTACCCAATCAATTTGATCTAGTAATTCTCCTGTATTTGCATCAATTCTCACACTGTACCAGTGTTGCATATCTAGAGTGTGTATGCTTAGATCCCAGGCAAGACGAATATCTTCTTCTACTACTTGGTAGACTAACTTTACAGGTATTTTCTCTAAAGATATACCGCCGTCAGACAATAAAAATTCTTGAGTTGAAATCACATCTTCGATAGTAAAAATTCC
>CAZJWI010000266.1:0-2338 GCA_964549485.1 uncultured Flavobacteriaceae bacterium | reverse complement strand
ATAAGAAACCCAATCTGGTGTTCCGATGGCTGGTTCGGCAACCGCTGTAGTGAGCACTCCATTAATCCTAACGGGTTGTCCAGGCTCGGCAAGAACGATAATGGATCCCGAGTAGGTTGCGCCACCCAAGTCTGCAACGATTTCGACGTCGGGAATTAAATTCACATCTCGCTGAAAAAAACAAGACAATGGGGGTATAAAATTCATTCCAGGTGTGGCTCCATTGGTGTTGCTTCCAGCTACGACCTGATAGGCATATGCTGGCTCAGAAGTTTCGATGTACATGTGTTCATGATCTACTCCTATGTAATTTGTTGGAGGAATCTCAAAGTAGTCGCCTGGATTGGCTAAAGTTGCTATGGGTGCACCTCCATTAACCGAAATTGTGGTATTCGCTACTGTTGCTATAATTAAAGGAACTTCAATGTCTTGAGTAGTGCCACCAATACCATTTCCTGGCACCATGAGATATTCGGTACCCACTAGATCAACGGGAACAATTTGGTCAATACCCATATCATTTCCTAAACCACCATTGGCAATGGTATTGCCTAAAAGGTTACCGGTATTGACAATGATGTCATTATTGGAGGTAATCCTGGCCCCAATAAATCCTGTCATGTTAATGGCAGCGTCTTGGGCATAGCCAGAGACGACTAAGGTTTCGCCTGCATCTAGTGTCCTGGAAAAACCACCGGGCTGTACACCAATACCTCTAAAATTGACTGCGTTGTCATATTCGCTAAAGGTGACCACAGTATTATCCTCTATGGCCATTACCCCGGCAAAGAAGTTTCTGTTGTTGGCAACTTCAATCATAGGCATATGTCCTATTCTAAAATCCCGACCTAAGGCGTTATTCCCTTTTCCTGTGAGATAACCGGCATGATTGCCGTCTTCCATACGTACACTCACATAAATTTCGGCTGTGGCAGTAACTATGATACCACGATTACGCAAGGGGGTGTTGAGCTCATTTCCTAAGACTAGTAAATCTGTGGCACCTCCAGTGCCGGCAATACGGATGTCTCTAAATGCGGGTTGTCCGTTCCAGATAAAGAAAGGGGTAATGACGTTTCCAGCGTTGTCAAACACAGCATTTCCATTTCCATCGGTTAGCTCGACTCGTATGCGATTCTCTGGGAGTAGGTTGTCACCAAAGGGCGTTGAGAAATACATTCGATGCGCATCTACATTATTTGTAAAACGCGCATGCATAGGTGGAAAGTAATGCGTACTTCCCAATTGCGCTAGGGCATCGGTAGTAAAAAGTAAAAGAAATAAAACAGGGAGGATGTATTTTATTTTCATTAGGTAGTTTTTTCAGAAGACTTAGTAATCTTTAAAAATAGCCATATAATCAATATTTTGTTAATTTCTTTCCCTTTTTAACAAATAGAGGCCGGCTCTGAGGTCTTTGATCTGTCGTATTTGTAATTACATCTATGTCTGGGCGTATTTGTAAGCTACAAATTTGTCAGATCCTCTATACTATTTCACGGAAGTGTCATAAACACTTTACATATTTGTACATTTAGAGCAAAAGCTATTATTTATGACAAGTAAAGTAACTTATTTGGGAGCATTGAGAACCAAGAATGAGCACATGGCCTCTGGCGGTACCTATTTGACTGATGCCCCCTTGGATAATCACGGTAAAGGAGAAGCTTTTTCTCCTACAGATACTATAGCAACGGGGCTAGCAAATTGCATTTTGACAGTAATGGGTATTAAGGCCAAGTCTTTAGAAGTAGATCTAGAAGGTGCCACAGCTAAGGTAACCAAGACCATGGCCTCAAACCCCAGACGAATTGCCAAAATTGAAATTGTATTTGACTTTCCTGTAGTTGTAGACCAAAAACAAAGAGCTATTTTAGAAGGTGTAGGGCATACCTGCCCTGTGCACTATAGCTTGCATCCTGATATTGATAAGGATATCGTTTTTAACTGGGGATAGCATTAATAAAACCAGTAGCCGTATATATAAAAATCCCGCTCATTGAGCGGGATTTTCTAAGGAGATAATATGATTAATTAGGCTTGCGCCTTATTTTACTTTGTTTACAATCGCTGCAAAAGCTTCTGGGTGATTCATCGCAAGATCGGCAAGAACCTTACGGTTCAATTCGATGTCATTTGCTTTCACCTTACCCATAAACTGAGAATAAGACATTCCGTGCATACGAGCTCCCGCGTTGATACGCGTAATCCATAAGGTTCTGAAATTTCTCTTATTCTGACGACGGTCTCTATAAGCATATGTCATTGCTTTTTCAACCGCATTCTTTGCAACTGTCCAGACGTTTTTACGTCTTCCAAAGTATCCTTTGGCTTGCTT
>CAZJWI010000265.1:0-1900 GCA_964549485.1 uncultured Flavobacteriaceae bacterium | reverse complement strand
GAATAATGATAGAAATGCTATACGCCGTAACATACTGTAAAGGACAGTCCTTTTATCGCTGGGTTCCTAAGAGACAATTGCATCATTTAAGTTTATCATTGCATTAAAAGCGAAACCGATTATTTTGGAAAGTACCCATGTCTGATTTTAATGTTGAACTCGATACGTCGGGCTTAAACTGCCCCCTACCCGTGTTAAAAACACGCAAAGCCTTAGCCAGTATGGCTGCGGGTGAAAAACTACAATTGATCGCCACCGATATGGGTGCAAAACAAGACATTCCTGCCTTCTGTAAAATGACTGAAAACCCCTTAATTGAGTTGATTGAAGAGAACAACCAACTACGTTTCATCATCGAAAAAGGGGCCAACAATGGCTAAAAAAATGGCCATTATTGCCAGTAAAGGCACATTAGACAGTGCTTATCCCCCTTTTCTGCTTGCTTCGACAGCTGCAGCCTTGGGTATGGAAGTTAAAATCTTCTTCACCTTCTACGGCTTAAAACTACTTACCAAGGAGCCCAACCTCAAAATCTCGCCCTTGGGTAACCCTGCAATGCCGATGCCCGTTCCCGTACCAAGCCTACTCCAAATTATTCCTGGCTTAGAATGGTTTGCTACCTGGATGATGAAACAAAAGATCAAAAAAAAAGGGGTAGCCAGCCTTGAAGAACTACGTGCGCTTTGCGTCCAGGCAGAAGTAGAACTCATCGCCTGCCAAATGACTGTCGACTTATTCGACTATCAAGATGAAGACTTCATAGATGGCATCAGCCGTGGTGGTGCAGCAACTTTCTTAGAATTTGCCAGCGAATCTGACATCACGCTCTATATTTAAAGCTCGATTCGATTTACTTTACGCTTGTACGCTAACGCAAGCGTAGATCCACACACAGCAATACAAAAGAATAAGAACAATAACATTGCCTCTGCTTGTTCCAAACGGAACGAGCTGCCAATTGTTGCAGCTACAAGCCCCAACAACACAGCGCAGATAGATATCACAGCCAGTAAACCCGCAATAAAAGCACCGACCAATTCTAAGCTTTTGATATGACAGCTAATGATCACCAGGCCACCACTGACAATAATGACCCAAAACCACAACCCAGCACCCATTAAGCTTGCAGATGACCAAGCGGCAGCAAAGCAAAATAGAGCAAACAAATAGGCGATGATTTTCATCATGTTGACTAGGTCCCAAGTCTTCTAATGTACGGATGATAATTAAGATATATTAGATATAATGAATACGGGCAAACACCATGCTCAACAAGGATTACGTTAGAAATGGAATATGATTCAGTCAAAACTATAATTACACACTCTATAGCCTCTTTTCCATTTTATGTTGGTGGTTTCTATGGAGTCCTATACTTACTCGGTATAAAACAAGATAGGCTAAAAAGAAGTCTATTTTTGGCCGCGATACTCATGGGATTATCACTCCTTATCAACCTATTTCTTAGAGTCGTATTTCCAATAATCGGTGGTTGGTCTCCCATATTTATTTCTTTCGCTTTTGCAGCTATTCTCCCTAAATATCTAACCCTCCGACCATGGCTAACAGTCGCAATACCTTTTGCGGTGTATATGTTTGGCAATATAGGCATCATTTTAACTCTCATGGCAATATTCAATCTCTTTGCAACTTAAATTTTATACCTATACTAAAGTGGTGCCGCGGGCAGGAATCGAACCTGCACCTAAGCCTTAGGAGGGCCCTATTGTATCCATTCAACTACGGAGGCAGCGGATAGCAGTATAGCAGTGCTCACCCTAAAGTCACTACTGACTATCTTTGGATAATTTCATCCAGACTCACGGGCTTACCGAGACTATAGCCTTGCGCGTAATCCACACCAATCTCTTTTAACTTATCCATAATGGCTTCGGACTCA
>CAZJWI010000264.1:0-10352 GCA_964549485.1 uncultured Flavobacteriaceae bacterium | reverse complement strand
TTTTTTGTAGCTGCTCCTTGTTTACCAATCAGGCTCCAGAAAATGTAGTGGCTCGTGTGGGAGATCAATATCTTCTAAGGAGTGAGTTATCTCAGGCTATACCGGAGGGATTGAACAAAGAAGACAGTACTAGAGCTGCTGTTGCCTACATTAATGAGTGGGGCACCCGCAGGCTGCTGTATCAAGGAGCCTTACGTAATTTAAATGAAGAAGATCAAGCGTCTTTCAACACCTTGGTACGCTCATATAAGGAAGATTTATATATGAAAGCCTACAAAGATGCTTTGATAGCCAAATCATTAGATAGTACTATAAGTCAGGAACAGGCAAGTTCATTTTATGAGCAAGAGAAAAAGAATTTTAATTTAAATGAACCACTGCTACAACTGCGCTACATTCATTTACCAGAAGATTACAATAACCTATCTCAGGTTAAAGAGCATTTTATTCGTTTTGAGCAAAGCGATAAGTACGCCTTGGACTCATTGAGTTTGCAATTTAAGAGCTATTTTTTGAACGACTCAACTTGGATAAAGCGCAGTCAGGTAGTTTCTAAAATACCTATGATAAACCCTACCAATGCCGACAAATTGTTAAAAAAAACAAATTTCTTACAACTACGCGATTCATTAGGATTATATTTGATCGCTGTCAGGGCTACGCTTTCGCGAAATGAGACGGCACCCTTAGAGTACGTAAGACCTACCATAGAACAAATCATATTAAACAAACGCAAATTAGCGTTGGTCAATACCTTAGAAAAAGAGATAAAGGAAGATGCAATTAAAGACAAGAATTTTGAAATTTATAACTAAGACGTACCTTTTATTAGGACTTATAGCAACGCCAGTAATTGCTCAGGATATGGAGGCAAACGCTTCGCTTTCAGAAATGGCACAAAGCCAGCAAGCCACCGATACAGTAAAACCTTTTACGCCCTTTAAGTTAGACGGTGTTGCCGGAGTTGTAGGTGACTATGTGGTGTTAGAGTTTGATATAGACAAAACACTTTTTGATCTCAAACAGCAAGGTCAAAATGTTGAGAATATCTCCAGATGCCAAATGATGGAGAGTTTATTGGAAAGTAATTTGTTAACACATCAGGCCGTACAGGATTCTTTGATTGTAAGAGAAGGACAAATTAATGCCTATGTAGATCAGCAAATAGACCGATTTAGAAGTGTGCTAGGGTCGGATGAGAAAGTAGTCGAGTATTACAAAAAAGAAAGTATTGCCGATTTGCGTTCGGACTTATTTGAAATCAACAAGAATAACGAGCTGGCCCGTTTGATGAGTGAACGCATAATCGAGAATGTAGAAATCACTCCTGAAGAAGTGCGCACCTTTTTTAATAAGATACCAAAAGACGAATTACCCACTTTTGGGGTAGAACTCGAGATTGCTCAGATAGTGATAGAGCCCAAGGCTTCTGAAGAAGAGCGTCAACGGGTGATTGACAGGTTAAATAGCTTTAGAGAAGACATAGTAGAAAACGGAAGTAGTTTTGCGACAAAAGCCGTTTTATACACCGACGATGTGGCATCCAGAGGTGAAGGTGGTTTTATGGCAATAGACAGACGATCGCCGCTGGTAAAAGAGTTTCGAGATGTGGTCTTTTCACTTCAAGAAGGCGAGGTAAGTGAGCCTTTTGAAACCGAATATGGCTTTCATATTGCTACTGTAGAAAAAGTTCGTGGAGACAAATTGGATATACGCCACATTTTATTGATTCCTAAAGTGACCAAAGAGGCCGAATACGAAGCCAAAGATCAACTCAAATTAATCAAGAAACGCATCGAAGACGGGGAGCTGGATTTTGGAGAAGCAGCTCGCGAATTCTCTGATGACAAACAAACAAAATTTAATGATGGTAATTTGACCAATCCCGTTTCCTTAGATCTTCGTTTTGAATTGACCAATCTAGATTCTGGCATTTATGTCAAAGTGAATAATCTTAAAGACAACGAAATTACACCTGTATTTAACGATCCTGATCGCAAAGGCAATGCACGTTTTAAGATAATGACAGTAACCAACAGATTTGAAGAACACAAGGCCGATTTTAAAACTGATTATGTTAAGATCAAAAATCTAGCCTTAAAGTCAAAGCAAATTGAGGCCATCAAAAGCTGGCAAAAAGAAAAAATTAAAGAAACCTATATTAAAATTAATGGCGACAATCGCGACTGTGATTTTGTCAACAATTGGTTAAAGAAATAAATATGTCTGACGTTGCTGCCATTGACGAACTAGTCGCCAAACACCAAGCTCTTAAGACCGAAATTGCTAAAGTCATTGTAGGTCAACAATCTGTAATAGACCAGATCCTTATCTCGGTTTTTTCAGGAGGACACGCGCTCTTGGTTGGGGTACCTGGTCTGGCCAAGACCCTAATGGTAAATACCATAGCCAAGGCTTTAGGATTAGATTTTAAACGCATTCAATTTACACCAGATTTAATGCCTAGCGACATACTGGGTTCAGAAATTCTGGATGAATCTAGAGAATTTAAGTTTATAAAGGGACCGGTCTTTGCCAATATCATTTTGGCCGATGAGATTAACAGAACACCTCCTAAAACACAAGCAGCGCTGCTCGAAGCGATGCAGGAGCGTATAGTGACAGTAGCTGGCAAACGCTACCCATTGCAATTGCCCTATTTTGTATTGGCTACTCAAAATCCAATAGAGCAGGAGGGAACTTATCCTCTACCAGAAGCTCAGCTCGATCGATTTATGTTTGCGATCAATTTGGATTATCCATCTTTTCAGGAGGAAGTGGCTGTAGTAAAAGCCACCACCACAGATCACAAACCATCGGCAGAGGCTCTTTTTGATGCAGAACAAATTATAAAGTATCAGCAATTGATACGTCGTATCCCCGTGGCAGATAATGTAGTCGAGTATGCCGTAACTATGGTAGGGAAGACCAGACCTAAATCGACACAGGCACCACAAATGATCAAGGACTATATTGACTGGGGAGCAGGACCACGCGCCTCTCAAAACCTCATTTTGGGTGCTAAGACTCATGCGGCGGTTAATGGTAAATACTCACCCGATATCGAGGACGTACAAGCGGTAGCCACAGGAATTCTCAGACATCGCCTCATAAGAAACTACAAGGCGGAAGCAGAGGGTGTGACCATTGAAACGATCATCGAAAGTTTGTTTTAAACGACAGTAATACGCCCTCGTTGACAATATTCCAAATGTTAAATGTTGTGTATTTCATCGAATAATTGTGCATTTAAACGATGAAATTGACATATTTTATTAAATTCGCTTTCATAAACCCCAAGTTAAAAGATTATGAAAGCGCTATTACGCATCTTTGTTTTAGGAATTTTTGTTATGCTTACCTCTTGTAGCGATGACGATAGTGTTCCTAACAATACCTTGGCAGGTGAGAACGGCTTTGAGTTTGATCGCACCGCTTATGTTACCAATATGATTTATGTCACCAACGATAATGAGATCATCTTATCAAGTACAGACATTAGAGATGGTAGTGCCCTCCAAGTTGATTTGGCCTCCTTCTCTACACGTAATGGCGAATTGACAGAACGAACCTATACCGTAGACAATGACTTGATACGTTGTAACGCAGTTATTGAAGGCGTGTGGAGCAATGGCGGTGTAGAAGATGGCAATATTATCTTAGGTGCCGATATTGCCGAGGCTGGTTTTATGCGTATCGTATACTTTGACGCTTTAGATCAACAAATTGATGTCATTTTTGAATTTACTAGAAATGACGGCAAACTTGTGTCAGGATCTTATTCTGGCAACTTTACGCCACTAACATTAGAATAAAAAGTTTTAATAAGCTATTGTAAACTACAATTCTGGCAATAGCAAACAAATCCTAGATCAAGGTCTCATTGTAAAAATGAGGCCTTTTTTATATCTATATGAATGCGGTATTCCAATTTTAAGAATAATCATGTAAGGCAGCTAAGGCAATTGCGACCCTAAAATCATAATTAATATGCTGTTTCTCTTTTCGCTTTAAGCGAAACAATAAAATCGCCACCCATGGACAGACTATGGTTTTTAGAAGACATTAAAGTATTTGGGATCTTATGTCCTCATAAATACAAGGCTTATAAGACCAAAAATCACCTTTGTCAATACGCCAAGCAAGACTATATCTACTTTGAACAAGATGCTGCTACTAAGGTGTATTTGATAGAAAAAGGAAAGGTCAAAATTGGGTATTATAACGAAGAAGGCGATGAGATGGTCAAGGCTATTTTGTCAAAAGGAGAATTATTTGGAGAAAAAGCCATTTTGGGAGAAGAAAGACGGAATGAGTTTGCGCAGTCTATTGATAGCAACACCTCGATTTGTCCTGTATCGGTCACAGCGATGCAAGATTTGATGAGAGACAATCAAAGCTTTAGTTTAAAGGTCTATAAATTTTTGGGACTTCGTTTTAAAAAACTTGAGCGGAGGTTAGAATTGCTACTGTTTAAAGATACCACCACACGTGTTTTAGAATTTTTAAAAGAGTTGGGTGATGACTATGGATATTGTTGCCCAGAAACAGGAGACACCATTATTAAACACCCTTATACCCAAAAGGATATAGCGAGTTTAATTGGCACTTCAAGACCCACCTTAAATACGATTTTGAATGAATTAAGGGCGGCACATCAATTAGAGTTTCATAGAAATGAAATTCGACTAAAATGGACAACATAAAAAATCTCGGATGTAAGCTAGCTAACATTTTAAATGTTTTGGAGCGGCTACTTTAGCCTTATAATTCAAAATAAATTAAAATGATTAGAAAAGCGATTATAGGATGTTTCACCTTGGGTGTCGTGTTAACCTCCTGCAACAATGACGATGACACCACAGTTTTAGAAACGGGGAATCTAGTGATCAATATTGATGGACTGGAGCCCTTAGGAGCAAACTTTCAATATGAAGGTTGGTTAGTAGTTGATGGTACACCAGTAAGTACGGGTACCTTTAGTGTCAATGAGACAGGAGCACTCTCCAGAACAAACTTTGAGGTTGATCAGAACACCCTAGACAATGCGACAAAATTTGTGCTCACCCTCGAGCCTAATCCAGATCCAGATCCTGCTCCCGCAGCTCAAAAACTTATTGCTGGTGATTTTGAGGGAAATCAGGCCACCCTATCTACAGCTGTAGCCCCTGGCGTTGCTGATTTTACTGGAGCTAGTGGGACATTCTTTTTAAGAACACCAACAGACGAAGATGATGGGATGAATAACGGTAACGATCAATATGGCGTTTGGTTTGGAACACCAGGCATGCCACCATCTCCTAATTTGAATCTACCTTTATTACCTGAGGGTTGGAAATATGAAGGATGGGTAGTTACCGATCAGGGACCTATTTCTACAGGCACTTTTACAGATCCAACAGCGATGACAGTTGACGATGCAGCTCCTTTTAGCGGTGCAAATCCTGGTCCTCCAGTACCTGGAGAAGATTTCTTTGTGAACGCCCCATCCAGTGTAGTATTTCCTTTGGATGTAAGAGGACGTACCGTTGTGATATCTGTCGAACCATTTCCAGACAATTCTCCGGCACCTTTTTTATTAAAACCATTGCTTGGGGTAGCAGGAGATCAAACGGCACCCGCAACCCATGATTTTGGATTCAACCCGGCATCACTTCCTACCGGAGTAGTGAGTAAATAAGGAATAATATCTTAGATTTGATGCGTCTTTTAATCAATAAAGACGCATTTTTTTTACCTATGAGCAAGAAGCAGAACTTTTCATGGCAAAATATCCTATTTGTGATATGTATTGCCATTTTGATAATACCGCAGACGCGAAAACCCATACAGGTGGCCCTTAATCAATTGGTCGTAGCCATTGCAACGCCGGCTCCCTTAGAAAAAGAAGCGCAAATACAAGTGCCTCCTTTTGAATACAACTTACTTAGCCCTGAAGGTCTCACACGCAAAGCACCAATAGGTAAAGGTCGCGTTACCTTTCTCAGTTATTGGGCTACCTGGTGTCCACCCTGTATTGCCGAGCTACCGTCTATAGCAGCACTTTATGGAGCTTACGGGAATAAGGTCGATTTTTTATTGGTTACCGATGAAGACCCAGCAACCGTGATTGCTTTTTTGAAAAAGAAAAAACTCAATCTTCCTGTTCTTTTTCCAGCAATGCCTACTCCAGAAATACTAAGAGAATCTAGTATTCCTACCACCTATATTATTGATGACAAGGGGCGTATTGTCATTAAAAAACAAGGTCCTGCAAATTGGGACAGTGATCAGGTTCACAGTGTCTTAGATCGCCTGTTAGCAGAGAACGAGCCGTATAGCCTAATAGTAAAATAGGTTTAGACAAAAAAATCTTTCATAAAACTAAGTTTAGCATTATGTTTGATTTATACTTACCCTATTTTGGTATGAAACATAAAGTAAATATCGGCCCCGATATCCCTAAAAAGAAACATATTAAAATACGATAGTAAAAACCCTTCAGTGTTCTGAAGGGTTTTTTGTTGTATAAGGTCATGTACAGTCTAAAAGATCTTGCTTTTGAAGTAAGACTACTTTATTTGGATAAAGGACTAATAATCTGTACATCCTGAAAAGCAATGGCACCTTTTATGATTCCGGCTATGGTGCTTCGCAAGGCTTCAATAATTTGCATTTTCAATTCACTTTTGTGATAGATCAGACTCACCTCTCGCGCTGGAGACGGCGACTGAAAATTCTTAAAATGCTTACGATCTTGTTCTCTAACGTCCTGAGCATGTAAATAGGGGAGTAAGGTCATTCCTAGTCCTTCATTGGCCAATTTGACAAGGGTTTCAAAACTTCCGCTTTCTAAGGCAAAAGACTCATCGGCAGTCATTTTTGCCACCTTACATAAATTGATCACCCCATCTCTAAAACAATGACCATCCTCGAGCAGTAGCATATCGTGTAGATCCAAATCAGAAGTTGCTAACTCTGATTTATCCTGCAACCTATGACTGTGCGGCACATAGGCCAAAAAGGGTTCATAATATAAGGGGCGTTCTATGATGTTTTGGTTCTCTAAAGGGGTTGCGGCAATAGCAGCATCTAAGTGTCCATCTTCAAGTTGCTCAATAATATTATCGGTATTAAGTTCTTCTATTTTTAATTTTACCTTAGGATAACGCTTGATAAAGGTTTTTAAAAACATTGGTAGTAGAGTGGGCATGATAGTAGGAATGATACCCAATCTAAACTCCCCACCAATAAACCCCTTTTGTTGATCGACTATATCTGTCATTCGATTGGCCTCGTTTACAATGTTTTTGGCCTGATGTACAATTTTATTGCCAACAGCAGTGAGTGCAATGGGCTTTTTTGAACGATCAAATATTTGAATATCGAGCTCATCTTCCAACTTTTGAATTTGCATACTCAAGGTAGGCTGTGTTACAAAAGTTTTCTCTGCAGCTTTGGTAAAATTTTGATGCTCGGCTACTGCAAGCACATATTTGAGTTGAGTTATAGTCATAATTTGAAATTGTACTACAAATGTAAAAATACTATTAGATTATTCTATGATATTGATCAGAATTTAAGATTTTACTTATCGTAAGAACATAAAAAAAGGCTATATCAGATATAGCCTTTTTCAAATAAATATTTTGGTATTACATACGTATTGTTAGGGTAAGATCTTCATTGGCCACGGTAAATTTGGAATCGGCAAAGCTTGGTGGGCCCATAGTCATTTGATTGTTTGATGTCCCGTAAGGCTCTTTTGGCATACCACTGGCTTCAAAATCCATACGACCGTTTTCATTGAGATCATGGAGGGTAATGATTCCGTATTCGCCAGGCTTGACGTTTGTTAGGGTCAGTGTGACCGCTTTGTTTTCTGGAGTTTTTTCTACGGCCTGTAGCGGTGCAGCCCGCATAAAAGTTGCCTCGTCATATAAGGCGGCCGAAACTTTACCATCATTATTTAGTAGATTTTCGATGACAACGGTTACGGTTACCCCTTCCTCATTCTGGGCAAGTGTGATAGTAGATACGGCTAGAATAATAAGTGTGATCAGTGTTTTCATAATAAAGGTTTTATAGTTGTTGTTATTGATTGATGGTGTAAATATAGAAGTACGCTTTCGCGAAAGCGAAACAAACCCACCCAACTGTAAAATTTAAAGACTGAATTGTAAAAACGGATGATAGCCAGGATACTGACACTCTTTCCGATCTTTGTCAAGAATCATCCACAGATCAATTTGGCCTGGTTTTTGGCTTGTTGATTACTGTGTTAACAACTCTAGACCAAGAAATAGGGAAGGGCTCGAAACATTGTTAAATTTATCAATAGCGAATTCTTGACAACTGTATGAATTACAATCACGAAGGTAACAACCCCTCACTTAGCAGGTTTGAGTCTATGTTGAAGACCAATGACGTTGTTTTTTTTGACAGCGATGAGTTTGAGACGATTGCCAATTACTATATTGAAAGTGGTAAGATTGCCTTAGCGCGTAAAGCGGTCAAATTAGGCTTAGAACAACATCCTTCTTCTACCAATCTCAAATTATTTAAAATAGAGATTTTGGTTTTCGAAAATAAATTTGATCAAGCCAATGCCTTACTTTCCGAGTTACACGAACTAGAGCCAGCCAATGAAGAAATTTATATTCAAAAGGCGAATATCTATAGCAAGCAAGACGATCATAAGCGCGCGGTAGATTTGCTGGAGATGGCTATTGATCTCTCTAATGATCCTGCCGAGATTTATTCTCTCATTGGGATGGAGTATCTATTTATGGACGATTTTGTCAATGCCAAGTTCAATTTTATGAAGTGTCTTGAAGTTGATGATGAAGATTATAGTGCCCTGTATAATGTGATCTATTGTTTTGACTTCTTAGAACAACACGATGAGGCCATTGCTTATCTCAACGTGTTTTTGGATAAGAATCCGTATTGTGAAGTAGCCTGGCATCAGGTTGGAAAACAGTATTTTGATAAAAAGGAGTACAATAAAGCCTTATCTGCTTTTGACTTTGCAATAATAAGTGATGATCGCTTTGTAGGTGCCTATCTTGAAAAAGGAAAGGTGTTAGAAAAATTAGGTAGGTATAATATGGCCTTAGAAAACTACCAGATCACTTTAGAATTAGACGATCCCACATCCTTTGCGCTTTTGCGCATGGGAAAATGCTATGACAAATTGGGTAGTGATGAGCTCGCTATAAAACATTATTCACGGTGTGTACATGAAGATCCGCTTTTAGACAACGGTTGGATTGCAATTACAGACTTTTACGTCAAAAGGCTTGACTATCAAAAAGCATTGTATCACATCAATAAGGCAATCAATATAGATAGTGAAAACGTTTTGTATTGGAAGCGGTATGCGCGTATCAATCATAGATTAAAGTTTTATGAAGAGGCCGAAGTTGGATACCGCAAAACGCTAGAGCTGGGTAATTACGAACTACAAACCTGGCTTAGCAGGGCTGATATTCTTTTAGAACTGGGAGAGCCAGATGCAGCAATTATTAATTTGACTCAGGCCTTAGAATTTTATCCAGAAAGCGCCGAGATTAATTTCAGGTTGTCCGGGCTTAATTATACAAATGGTGACGATATACAGGGAAGGTATTTTTTAAAAAATGCCTTAAAGATTGATCCCGAATTTAGCATCATACTCGAAGAGTTATTTCCATATGCTTATCAGAAAAAAGAAGTAACAGCTTTAATCCAGAAGTACTTGTAACGGTTTATGACAAGGGGAAGGTTCTTGGATGAGCTCCAGACTCTGTAAGTTTACATTAATTATTGGGCAATGTAACCAATGGAATGAATACAATGACAGGCAATTATTCTTAGTCTTTGTTGTAGCACGTTATTTATATTCATATTTATTCTGCCAAATTTCCTCTCCTTTCAAAAAGTCAAGATGTATGTCAGTCATTTTTTCAACGGTTTTTAATGGATTTACCAATAAAATGTGGTCATGGTCCGTCACAAATCCAGAAGCTAATCCGTCATCGCCTAAGCTTCCGCTTACATGCAAAGCTTTGTATCCATTTCTATTTTCATCTTCTAATTGCACAATGTGAAATTCATTCCAATTTGTTGATTCCATTGTGCTTTTTATTATTTCCGAAGTTGCTTTTTCAGATATAGTTTTTGTGGTTTCTCCGTAATTATAAGAGACAGTAAGTTTTAAATCTCGTTTTTCTTGTCGGATTTCAACATTCCGTAATTCAGTCTTATTTTCCGCAATTCCGTGTGCGTTTGAATTCCGTTTTGAATTCCAGTTAATCAAAGCAAATATTCCGACTAAAGCTAAAACTCCGAAGATTATGTAGGTATTCATTCTTTTCACGTGATTTTGGTTT
>CAZJWI010000263.1:0-36054 GCA_964549485.1 uncultured Flavobacteriaceae bacterium | reverse complement strand
GTCATAGGGCAACTGAGCATCCTTCATCTTAATGGCTGTAGCCTTAGGAAATGCTCCTGTGCCAAAGGCTACTGGAAGCTGCTGCTCTTTAAGATGATTAAGAAAGCGTTGCGCCCCTGTAATTTCATAAACAGGTGGATGATTTTTCATCTCTTGAGCTAGCAAGTCGTCTAGCTGGTCTCTAAGGGATAGACTAGCTTCTTTACCAAATTGACGCTTGTAATTATAGGCTAAGGCATAACTATCTGTATGGTGTTTATAATTGTCATAATCGGTATCTATATCAGAAATGCCCAATTGTTGCATGGCATTGGTAATGACCTGATGGTAGGTGGATACGCTTTGGGTCAAGGTGCCATCAATATCAAAGAGAAAGAGTATTGGAGTCATATAGATCTTAGAACTAACTTTTTTTAAAAAGTGCAAAGGTACAATGCCAAGACCAGATATGGGTGTTTCATTTTTTCACTTAACTGCTTGTAATGAGATCTCCTAAAATTGATAGACAATTTTTACCTTTATCAAATGAAGGAAGATTTACAGCTTATACTGCTGCAGTATGACATTGCCTGGGAAGACCCAAAAGCAAATAAAGAATATCTTGAGACTGTTTTTACTGAGCTACCTGCACATATAGATGTGGTGGTTCTTCCAGAAATGTTTACCACAGGTTTTACGATGACTCCGGCAAACCAGGCAGAGACTATGGATGGCCTTACCTTGCAGTGGTTGCAACGATGGTCCAACCAATTAAATGCAGCCATTTGTGGGAGCCTCATTATTAAAGAGGAAAAGGCCTATTACAACCGTTTTGTTTTTGTGAGCCCATCAGGTGAAGTGACTACTTATGATAAGCGTCATTTGTTTCATATGGCGGGAGAAGGTGATCAGTACACCCAAGGGTCAAATAGAGAAATTATCGAGTATCGTGGCTGGAAGATTTTACCTCAAATCTGTTACGATTTGCGCTTTCCAGTCTTTTCGCGCAATACCCAAGATTACGATCTAGTAATCTATGTGGCCAATTGGCCCAAGACAAGAGTAAGGGCATGGGATACCCTATTACGAGCCCGTGCTATAGAAAACATGTCCTATGTTATTGGAGTAAATAGAATAGGGTGTGATGCTAACAAGCTAGACTATGTAGGCCATAGCGCAGCTTATGATCTTTTGGGAGACAAAATAAGTGAGGAGCTAGCGCTATCAAATACGCTTACATTGGCCAAAAAGGTCCAGTTGTTTCAGGTTAAGGTATCCAAGGAATTTATATCGGCTACCAGATCTAAACTGCCTTTTCTTCAAGACCGAGATGGGTTTAGTCTGACCGATCTTTAAGTTCAAATAATAATTTGGGTAACCAACCGGCATTGAGCTCTATGGCCTCAGGATAGTAAATAACCCGTTCAGGTTGTCGTTGTAGTAAATAATTACCCGCATCGTAGCGACGATTCTTGTTGGCATCTTCAATAAGTCGTATGTAATAGGTACTTGGTCTTAACGTATTAAAGTCAATAGGCTCTTCTTTTTCTACATAGATAGACTCCTTAACTTCACCTTTTTCATTTACCAATTCGATCAAATAGGGATAAGCATTGGCATTATTCAATCTTAGCTCTATATCACCATAGTCTGCAAACTCCTTTGTCTTTGTGGTATAGGTTAAGGTGTCATTCACATTACCAAAAAAGTCGGTTACAGCCTCGGGTAGGAGGGTCATATTGTATTTGGTATTTTCGGCCGTGTCAAATCGTAGCGATAATTCACCCATTCTAAGATCATTTTCTATCTTAAAAGGAACCGCAAGTGAATCGGCAAGAATTTTAATTTTTGACGTATCAATAGTTACCAAGGGGATATTGCTCCCAATTTTAAAAGCTTTGTTTAGGACTAGAAAAGTTCCTGTTAACGACTTAAATCGCAAACTGTCCTTTTTGAGATTTCTCAACTTGACCACAGCGGTATCCCTATAGTTAGGCGCGCTTAAAGCGAAAATTAATGAGTCTGCAGCGATAGCTGGTTTGTAAAGAAAACTCAGAGTGTCCTCTTTGGGTTGAGTGAGCAATGTTTGTAACTCTTGCCCTACTTCAGAAACTAAACCTATCTCCAAACTGTCACTACTGCCTTGCACCCCAAAATTTATGCGGCCTTGGTTTACGTGTTTAGGACGACTAACGTTTACAGCTACTTTTTCTGAAAATAGTTTTAAGGTGTAAGAGGTGTCTTTTGGAACATCGATAAAAGATTCATAGAATCCAATTTTATCACGTTTGGGTTGAAAGGTAAAATTTCCATCTTCATCTTTGATGGCGACCAATTTGTAGCGCCCTTCTTTGATGTTGGTAATTTCGAAACTGGTGAGACTATCGAGCGTATTGGTGACATAACGCGGCGATTCTTTATAGACAATAGAATCCGTGTAGCTACTGTCTGCCTCATAGAGCATCACCGACACAAACGAATCTGGCGTTCTTTCGAGGGCATCGACCAATTGTCCTTTCACAGTAAGACTATCGATATAGTCACCCGTAGACATAATATATTTGAAATAAGCGTAGGGATTCTCTTCGTTATTATCTACGATGCTCTGGCCAAAGTTAAAGACGTAGGTTGTATTGGGTTGTAGGGTGTCCTTTATGTCAATGGTCAAATACTTAGAAGCTCCACTTTGTGGAGATATTAGCGTATTGGACAGCGGAGGTGAGACAATAAGCTGCTTCTGGTAATCTTTGAGTTTGATGTATTCATCAAAATAGATTCGTATTTCGTCCTCTTCAAAATTGGTGGTAAAATTAGCAGGCGTAGCCTTGACAAATACAGGCGGAATAGAATCAACAGGGCCACCTCTGGGAGACCCGCGTTTTGCACAATTCACCAAAAGTAAGGCTAAGACGCAAAAAGTGATTGCATACCTAAAACACAGCTTTACTGTAGAAGTCTTCAAATAGATTAATTTTCTAGCCACAAAGAAACAATTATTTTAAAGGAAACGAAAGCCTTAAGTAGCTATTGCCATAGTAGCAATACTTAACTTGATATTGGGAATTTTGAGCAGTTCAAGCCCACAAGCTTCTAATGTGGCTCCGGTGGTCAAAATATCATCTACCAACAAAATATGTTTACCTTCCAAATCTGAGTCTGGTTTTATATAAAAAGCTTCAAATACTTCGTCGCTTCGTGTCATACGTCCTTTAAAAACCTGTGTCTTGGTATTTTTAGATTTTAATAAAACATCTTCTCTGCATACACAGTGCAGATGGCTGGCAAGCGTCCGAGCAAAAGCACTCACTTGATTATATCCTCTTTTTCGTTTCTTTTTGGGATGCAATGGTACCGGGATAATAGCCTCAACAGTAGCATATAATGAGTCTAGAGCGAGCTCTTCGCCTAACCAATTGCCTAAAAACGCACCAATATTTTCTTGGCCCTTATACTTGAGGCGGTGTAGCAGTTGTTGCACAGGACCTTTTTTTTCGAAGTAGAATAAAGCGGTTCCCATGGAGATGGGTAAACGGCCATAAAATACTTTTTGCACGGCTTGATCGTTATACCGATGAAACTGAGTTTCGGGTAATTGATGCCTACAATTTGTACAAACAATGTGTTCACCACCGCCAAGGATTTCCTGACAGGCAGCACATAGGGTAGGAAAGAACAGATTTTTTAAAGCACTAAGCATCCGTAATTTTTTTTCTAAATTGCCACACTTTTAATGAGTAACTACCTTTATGAGTACTAAAAGTACCAACAATACCTTAAAATTCCTGACAATAGTACTTACAATTCTCTTGCTAAGCCTTAGTCTCTATACCATCAAATTTTACAATGAAGTAAAGGATAATCAGGACCAATTACAGCAGGAAAAAGCACTTATATTAGAAGAACTACAACAAGAAGTAGATCGATACAACGTCGTATTACGCGAAAATACCTCGATAACCTCCCGATTGGAAGAAGCCAAATCTGAAGTCTTACAGTTACGAGAACAATTAAAAACTCAAGAAGCCACTCGCGATGTTGTAAAGGAATATCAGTTAGAATTGGGCAAACTCAGACGCGAAAGAGAAGTTATTTTTAGACAAAATGATAGTTTGATACGAGAGACACAACGATTATCTCAATTACAACAAGAAACGCAAGAGCGGCTCGATAAGGCAACTCAAAAGCAAGATTCGATACGAGATCAGAATCGCGATCTGACCTCAAAATTATCCCAGGGCAGTCAGGTTACGGCGCGGCTATCTAGTGTCAGGGCTGTCATACAACGCAATAATGGTAAATTTACACCTACAGTAAGAGCACGTCGTGCCGAGATGATACAGGTCAATTATATCGTCAATCAAAACGTATTGGCCAAGGCAGGAGATCTTCCGTTTTATACACAAATCAAAGGGCCCGATGGTCGTATTATCGGGACACCTCGAAGTGTTACCTTTGACAACGATAGCACTTTATCGTATAACAATCGCGTCATTGTTCCTTATGACAAGACCGACTTTAAAGTAAACGACCTCATATTAGGTAATGGTTCCTTTGAGCAGGGGGTTTATCAAATTTTAGTGTATCAAGGCCCCCGCAAACTTATCAAGACCACGCTCGAATTAAAATAACGGCAATGGCATAGGTGCAAATTAATGTGGATTAGTATTTTTGTGGCTTGATAGAAGTATAACTATGCGCTTTCGCGAAAGCGCAACTCACCATAATCTATTTTAATGAGCAATCAAGACGATCAATTCAAAAAAGTAATCTCTCACGCCAAAGAATACGGCTACATCTTTCAAAGCAGCGAGATTTATGACGGCCTTAGCGCGGTTTATGACTACGGTCAAAATGGTGTTGAGCTCAAAAAAAACATCAGAGAATACTGGTGGAAATCTATGGTGCAAATGCACGAAAATATAGTGGGAATTGATGCGGCTATTTTTATGCATCCCACCACTTGGAAGGCCTCTGGTCACGTAGACGCTTTTAGCGATCCTCTAATCGATAATAAAGATTCTAAAAAGCGGTACCGCGCCGATGTCTTGGTAGAAGACTATGCCGAAAAGCTCAATCAAAAGGCAGAAAAAGAGATTGCAAAAGCTGCCAAGCGTTTTGGGGATAGTTTTGATCGAGACACTTTTGTAACGACCAATGCTAGGGTGATGGGGTATCACCAAAAAGCCAGAGAGGCCACAGCACGTCTTGCCAGATCATTGGAAGCCAATGATCTGGCCGATGTCAAAGCCCTAATAGAAGAATTGGGAATTGTTTGTCCTGTATCAGGCTCTAAAAACTGGACAGAGGTGCGTCAATTTAATTTGATGTTTGGCACTAAGCTGGGAGCCTCGGCAGAGACCGCCACAGATTTATACTTGCGTCCGGAAACGGCCCAGGGTATTTTTGTCAACTTTTTGAACGTACAAAAAAGTGGCAGAATGAAAATTCCTTTTGGAATTGCCCAGACGGGAAAAGCGTTTCGCAACGAAATTGTAGCGCGTCAGTTTATATTTAGAATGCGTGAGTTTGAGCAAATGGAAATGCAATTTTTTGTACGTCCAGGAGAGGAGATGAAGTGGTATCATCACTGGAAAGAAACCCGATTAAAATGGCATACGGCCTTAGGTTTAGGAGAAGAGAATTATCGTTTTCACGATCATGAAAAGCTAGCTCATTATGCCAATGCCGCTGCCGATATTGAGTTTAATTTCCCCTTTGGGTTTAAAGAATTGGAAGGTATCCACTCCAGAACAGATTTTGATTTAAAAGCTCATGAAGAACACTCTGGTAAAAAATTGCAATTTTTTGATCCAGAACTCAATGAAAGTTATGTGCCATATGTGGTAGAGACCTCTATTGGACTTGATCGTATGTTTCTGGCAGTTTTGTCCAAATCACTTCAGGAAGAGGCTTTAGACAATGGCACCTCTAGGGTGGTATTAAAATTACCAGCACTTTTGGCTCCTGTAAAAGCAGCTATTTTTCCCTTAGTCAAAAAAGACGGCTTACCAGAAATAGCCCGAGAAATTATCGATGAGCTCAAATATGATTTTAATGTGCTTTATGACGAGAAAGACGCTGTAGGTAAGCGTTACCGAAGACAGGATGCCGCAGGAACACCATTTTGTATTACTGTAGATCATCAAACCATAGAAGATAAAACCGTTACCGTGCGTCATCGCGATACCATGGAGCAACAAAGAGTGTCTATAGACCAATTAGGACAGCTCATAGGTAAAGCGGTGAGTTTCAAGCACTGGATTTCTTAAAGTCTTATTATGCATGCATTGTTAAAACGCCCGATTAGGGCGTTTTTTTATGTGTATTTAACGGTTTTTTAAGTATTTTTATCCGATTATATATTCAATAACTATTAAAAAACTACAGTAATGACTAAAGTTACACAATTACTTGCGTTTGTTGCGCTGCTCTTGAGCTTTACAATAAGTGCGCAAGAAACCGAAGGCAAGACAGAGCCTTTCATTATTCAAGAAGCTGTCGACTTCTATGTGACTGCACCTATGCGTTCTTATCCTCAAGTTAACCTTTGGGAAGTTGAAGAGAAAACCGTACCTAGAGGCGGAAGTGAATCAAGACAACGCAAGGCGGCTGCTTATGAAAATATGGGTGAGAGTCCAACTAAGCTGGATCCACTTGCACAGGAAGCAGCTCCTACAAGAATAGGTAGACAGCCCATCATTAACCAAGATGGTATCAACCTTAATGCTAACCCGCCAGATCCAAGTGCAGCTGTTGGTCCTAATCACATTGTACAAATGACTAATGGTCTTTGGTCTGTTTGGGATAAAGATGGAAATCAAGAACCAGGTTTTCCAAAGAACTTAAGTAATCCCTTAGGCGGTGGATCAGGAGATCCTATAGTTATGTACGATAGAGAAGCAGATCGCTGGTTTATCAGTCAATTTAGAAATCCAACGAGTTCGGCTAGTGAATTTTTAATTGCTGTTTCTACTACTCCAGATCCCGGAGGAACTTATAACGTATATGCATTTTCTCCTGGTATCTCAAATGATTACCCACACTATAGTATTTATGGAAATAGCTACGCTGTAGCTGGAAATTTTGGAAACCAAGGACGTGTTTTCTTATTTGATCGTGAAAAAATCCTTGACGGTGATAATACCGCTACTATGGTTGGATTTACATTACCTGGTTATACTCGACCAGCAAATCCTCAAGGAAATAACTTCTCTGCCATTATGCCTGTTCACTCTGAAGGTGCTGGTATCGCAGAAGGTGGACTTCCATTTGTTTATTTTAAGGATGATGGTTGGAATGGTGTAGCTGCAGATGAGTACTCACTATGGGAAATTGAAATGGACTGGGAAGATATTAACGATACTGTACTTACTGGTCCGGTATTTTTACCTGCCACAGCTTTTGATTCTCACGTAAGAGGACAGGGTGCCGGAGGAGCATTTTCAAATCTACAACAACCCGGAACGAATCAAAGAATTGATGCTATTGTTGGGGCTATTATGTATATGGCGCACCGTTATGATTTTGGGACTCATGAATCCTTGGTGTTTAACTTTATGGTTGAAGTAGAAGATAACTCATTCATTTCTGGAATTCGCTGGGTAGAACTTAGACGCGAAGTTGGAGGTGATGCAGAAGATTGGGAAGTTTACCAAGAAGGTACCTTTGTAGATCCTACTGGAGATGAAAGCGTATTTATGGGATGTATCGGTATGGACAGTGAAGGTAATATGGCATTAGGATACACCAAAACTGGAGCAACTACTTTCCCCTCTCTTTACTACACAGGACGTATGGCCAATGATGATTTAGGAATAATGACTGTAGCTGAAACTACAGTGGTTGAAGGAACAACTTCAGTTACTACCAATAACCGATACGGTGATTACGGACAGCTTACTCGTGATCCAAACGATGACCTTACTTTCTGGTATACTTCTGAATACAGTGGTCAACCAAGAAAAACTAGAATTGCTTCGTTCAAATTATCTAGTGCATTATCTGTTGATGAATTACAGGCCTCAGATGATGATTTCTTAATCACTACGAATGATAATCAGCTTTTTGATATCAATTTGGCAACAGAAAGTACAAGTGATATTTTGAGATTGTCAGTATTTAATATTGCTGGACAGCGCGTAGTTTATAACCAAGTATCTAAAGATAATGGTGTGTATAACTCGCAGGTTGATATGCGTAATATGAGCCCTGGTGTTTATATTGTTACTATAGGTAACTCCAAAACCAAATTGAGCAAGAAGATATTAGTAAAATAAGAACTAATTGTTTCAAAAAAAAAAGCCGTCGAAGCAAAATTCGACGGCTTTTTTATGTCTAAAAGTTGGTTCTACATTGGCGTTACAGTCTCTATTCTGACAGGATTTGCTGTTGTACATCTATTGGGCATACGTAATCCAGTAAATGAAAATTTAACCTTCATACCATCTTTCTGTAAGGATTGATCTAGGTTAACAGGGTCAAATGTTCTTCCATCTTTTGTTTTTATTACGCAAGCACAATCACCCTCTGCATCTGATAAAACTATAGTTCCTTCAATCATATTTTCATTTTCAGTGCTAGTAGTAGCGCTACTTCCGTCTTTGTTGGTTGTCGTTTCTGAGTTTTCAATGGGCTGGGCCGAAGATGTTGCTTCGGTATTCTTACAAGAATTGTTTAGGCTTAGTAACATAACTGCTACACCCAATGTAAATAACTTATTTTTCATCTATATGGTTTTTAGGTTGTTATAAATATCGTTAAATGATTCTAGAAAAACGCACGCAATTGAACATTTCCAGTATGAATGGTTTTCGAATTCTCACTTTTACGACCAAAATAGGATACATTGAGATCTAAAAACTTTGTGAGACGTTTTTGAGCAATGACGTTCCATGTAAAGTTAGTCCCAGGTTGTAAGCCTTCTAACATTTGGTAGGCCACTGGTGTAAAAGCGCTTCCGCGAAAGCTATTATCAATATACTTCAATTCTCCAGAAAGTGAGAGTTTTTCTGCCTTAGTGAGTGCAAAGGCAATGCCAAGATTTTGTTGTTGCAGTGATTCGAGTGCTCCAATCTGATTGTTTTTATCGGTATAGGCATAAAAAGCAGATATGCTCGATTGTTTTCCAAAGAGATAGGAAACCTTGGGGTTGATCGTATAATTGTCGATTTTAAAGTTTCTCGATGGGAAATTTTCTGCTTCACTTTCTGTCTGACCCAGACTCGATTTTAGATTAATTAACCAGCTTTCCTTCACCTTGTGTAAAAAGACTATTTGATGACTGTAAAGCTCGTTTTCTTGAAGCCCAGTAGACAACAAATTTTTTGAATTGGTATTGATATAGGTGTAGGAAGTAGTGTATCGCTGCTTCCCTCTGTTTAAAAACAAACTATTGCTAAAATTAATAATGGCGCCTATTTCGTTGTCGTCGGTTTCAAAAGGATTGATGTTAAAGTCTTCTCCATTTCTGCGCGTCCTGCGATCTATTGTATAACTGGTTTGATTATAAAACAGCGAAAGAAATTTCTTGAGGCCTTTCTGACCCGACCATTGTTGGGGGTTAAAGGTGAGTTGTTGGCTCAGTTTGTTTTGATGTGTTTTAATAAATATTTGATTGGGTAACAAAACTCTGATAAAATCAGATTCATCCTGAAACTGAGCTAGTTCAAACTCTTCTAGTTGTTGAATGCCATCGTTATTGTAATCATTCCAGGTGTGTGTGCCTTGGCCTTCGTCTACGGCTACATAGGTAAATTCTTGTTGGGGTTGTGTGCCGCTGTTGGTCTCAAATACCGTATTTAATCTAAATAGATCGTTGGCAAAGCGCTGGTCGTACAACATTCTAGAATTTAACGAATTTTCGGCTTCCTGATCATTGGTAAAAGACAAACTGCGATAGTTGATAAAAGCCGATAAGTTGGTTTTTTGATTTTTTATGAGCTGGGATTTTAGAAAGTAGGTATTGGAGGTGTTTACTTTTGTAATGCGATTATTGCGCAAACTATCATTGATGCGATATCTGTAACCCGCTTCAATAAAAACGTTGGTGCTATCTCCCACACCCACAAAGGCTTCATACATTTCAAACCGCTGACTATCTGGGGTAAGCGAGTCGTTTGCCTTTATGACTCGTCTGTTGTCTTCTGTCAAAAACTTGCCGCCAACCCATGCTTTTTTTAGGCCATATGCCATATTGCTATAGAGTTTGGAAAAGGTAGAGGCGCTAGTTGTACTAGAACTATTAAGGGTGCTGGCCAGTACTTGCCCTCGTAATCGTTGGGTCGCTATATTCGAATTTAAGGTATGTCTTCGACCCGAATAGAAGTCATTAAAATCTAAAAAGTCAAATTGATATTGAACATCGCCTATAGCCCGATGTTGATATCTAAAACCAGAAGTAAGCAGATTCTGATTGCCAGGTAATACCCCTGAAGCGTTTGATAAACTGTTCTCCAAATTCCAATCCCTATTAAACTCAACATTGTAGAGTCCTTCCTGATTGACAAAGTCTTTTTGTATATAATCCCAGTTTGTAAAGGCGTTAAGGGCTTGAGTGCTGTCTTTTTGAAACACTTGATGTTGGCCTTCGAGGTGAAGGGCAAAAGCATCATTATTCTTATCGTCAAGATCAGAAAAAAGATTGAGATCATTTTTACTACCTGCTGCTTCAAAAGAAATATTTGTTTTTTCTGATGGTCTATAGTGGCCATTAACAACCCCCATTTGCAACAAGGTAGGTGCAAATAGCTGTACCACTGGGGCATAAGATCCCTGGGGCTGGCCATTGACTGGAGGGACATATTCAAAGGTACGCTGTAGTGTATTGGTAGAACTTATCACATAATCTCCTTGATTTTCGCCTACAAGGCTAAAACGCACATTAAATAATTCCTGATCGGGATCTGTACTAAATTCAAATACGCTTACCCCGTTTACAAGAACTTGACGATAAAGGACCTTATTTTCTCCAAAAGTATCTGGCACAGCACTAGGAGCCACCATCAATGCTTTATCATCACCGGCTGAGGCCAATACCGCGACTTGTTCGCTACTTAAATTTTGTTGCAGGGGTTGGTTTTTGGCATCCGATTCTGAATACACATGGGCATTTAGTTCAAAAGATGCATTTTCGGCTTTGCCAAAATCCTGACTTCGCAAACTACCACCTCCGTATGCGATAAAACGGGTGTAGCGCCTTTCTGAGAATTGATACTCCACCTGTATACGCATTTCACTAGTGATAGGATAGGTCGAATTAAACCGAATTTCTCCCGCATTGTAATCGATGATATAGTCTTCGGTTTCGCCTCGTTCGAGTTGTATCCCATTAACATATACGCGCTCACTTCCTGAAATTACCAGTACAAATAACTCCCCATTAGGCCCAGTGAGTTTATAAGGCCCTTGGTTTCCTTCCTGGCCTACAAAATTACTTTGAGTAAAAACCCCTCTAACAAGAGCACCCGTTGCAAAAAGATCGGTTTGACTTGTCTGAGAAATAGGAAGATTGGCCCGAAGCGACAAACCTTGAATTTTTTTGGTAAATTTTCCAAAGTATGAGTCTGCATTTTGCAGGTTAATATCTCCAGCTCTGATGTTCCACTTATCGCTAAAAAGCTCGATAAAAATTTGATCAAATTCATCGAGATTTTGAGAATATCCGCCTTCCTGATTTGGAATATTAGAGTCCTGAAGCGAAGCGCGTAGTGTTACTTTGTCATTTAATTTACCACTTACCTGCAAATCAAGTTCAGAATTTAAAACGCTATTTTGGTTATTTCCTATGGAGACCCCTCTTAAAATGCTACCACTGGTATTAAGGCCTTCAAATGGGATATAGCCACTAGTAGAGGAAGATCGGTTGACCTTATAAATACGATCTAGTTGCCCCGTACTGTTAACAATGCGATTGCTGTCGTAAAATGAATATTTCTTGGTGAGAAAATGGGGATATGTTTGATAAGAAACCAGAAGCGTATCTACGCTTGCTTTTAGGCTTGGTTCAATTTTGAGCAAAGCCTTTCCAAAATCTATATGATATTGGCTGCTATCTATAGCTTGATTGTTGAGTGATAGCAGCCTAAAAGTTTCGGGAATGATGGCTGTACTATCTAAGCGGATACTATCCCGTACGGCTACTTTTTTAAGCTGTATATCCTGTGCCGTAGTCACAGCAGTACAGAAAAAGAAAAAAAGTAATAATCCTAGGCGCATCAAGTGTAAAACTCGCAGTTTATCATTTTATTTTAACCCGACTAAGGTAGGTCTAAATATGTTAAAACTTTATAGCCTTTTTAACGACTTTGCTAGGGCGAATTTATAAATTAGCGGCACAACCAGAATGCGCTACTATGAAAATTATCTCTTATAACGTCAATGGAATACGCGCAGCTATGCGCAAAGGGTTTATAGAGTGGTTACAACAGGCAGACCCTGATGTGCTTTGCATACAGGAAACCAAGGCCAATCAAGACCAAGTAGATACAGCTCTAATTGAAGCAGCGGGCTATCACCACTACTGGTTTAGTGCCCAGAAAAAAGGCTATAGTGGCGTGGCTATTTTTACTAAAGAGCGCCCCAACCACGTCGAGTATGGCACGGGTATCGAATCTATGGATAACGAGGGTCGTACCATAAGGGTTGATTTTGACAAAGTTTCGGTGATGAGCCTTTATTTACCATCTGGAACCAACAGCGCTAGACTCTCGCATAAATTTGAGTTTATGGATTTGTTTCAGTCTTATGTTGATGAGCTCAAAAAAGAAATTCCAAATTTGGTCATTTGTGGAGATTATAATATTTGTCACGAGGCTATAGATATACACGATCCTGTACGCAATAAAAAAGTGAGTGGATGCCTACCAGAAGAGCGCGAATGGATTGGCAAATTTATAGACAGTGGCTTTATCGATTCCTTTAGACACTTAAACAAAGAACCTCACCATTATACCTGGTGGAGTTATAGGGCCAATGCCAGAGCCAATAACAAAGGCTGGCGTATTGATTACAATATGGTAAGCGAGCCCTTGCAAGAAAATATAGAAAGAGCCGTTATTTTATCGGACGCAATGCATAGCGATCATTGCCCACACATGGTACAATTGTCTTGGGCATAAGTTTTAACCTCTCACAAATATCCCCAAAAATGTTTCGCAAATTTATCATACTTCTCTTACCAGTACTTGTTTTAAATAGCTGTGTGTCAGCAAAGGTGTATAAAGATCTCGAATCAAAATACGCCAAGTTGAGATCTCAAAATCGAGATCTCTCAAGTGATTTGGCTACGGCCAAGAATGCCCTGAAAGACTGTACCGAGGATTATAATAGTACTAAAATGGCACTTGATCAAACCACTGCCCGTTATGCTGCCTTGGAACGTGATTACGCTTCCGCGAAAGCGAACTTAGACAATCTACAAGCCTCTTATGCTGCATTAGAAGCCAATAGTAGTGCGAGTATTGCCGAAAATGTCGAACAAAACAGAGCATTGCTCGCTCAATTAGAAGCCCAACAAAAGGCGCTTGATGAAAGTAGAGCCCAATTAGATACAGAACGCAAACGACTAGAACGCCTCCAGCAAGACCTAGCCGAGAGATCGGCTAGAGTAGACGAACTCGAACGTGTTATTGCTGCCAAAGATGCCTCTATGCGCGCTCTAAAAGATGCAATTTCTAGTGCCTTAACAGACTTTGAAGGAAAAGGGCTCACCGTAGAGCAACGCGATGGCAAGGTGTATGTGTCTTTGGAAAACAAATTGCTATTTGCTTCGGGAAGTTGGAAGGTTGGCAACAATGGACGTAAGGCTGTAGAGCAACTAGGCGTTGTTCTGGCAGAGAATCCTGAAATAGCCGTCTTGATAGAAGGTCATACCGATAATGTACCCTATAGTGGTAGTGGAAACCTTGCTGACAATTGGGATCTGTCTGCCAAGCGAGCTACTGCGATTGTTAGTATATTAAGAGAAAATACAAACATTGATCCAAAGAATCTAACGGCAGCTGGCCGAGGTCAATACGCCCCGGTTGCTCCTAATGACAGTCCTGAAAACAAAGCCAAAAACAGACGAATAGAGGTAATTCTTACCCCTAAACTAGATGAGATTTCGGCCCTGTTAAAAGATGTAAATTAAACCTTTATGAGATACTCCTATTTGCCTACTACCGATATAAAAGTTTCTAAGATCTGTCTGGGTTCTATGACCTGGGGAGAGCAAAATACCCCTAAAGAAGGACATGAGCAACTGGATTATGCCATAGATAGAGGGGTTAATTTTATCGATACGGCCGAGATGTACGCTGTTCCTGGCAAACCCGAAACACAGGGGGCTACAGAGACCATTATCGGAGATTGGTTGACATCCAGAAAAAACAGATCGGAGGTGGTATTGGCTTCCAAGGTTACCGGACCAAGTCCAACTTTTAAGCACATCAGAGAAAATTTGGGTTTCTCCAAAGAGGCCATAGATGATGCGCTGCACAAAAGCCTAAAGAGATTACAAACCGATTATTTGGATCTCTATCAATTACATTGGCCCGAGAGAAACACTAATTTTTTTGGACAGCGAGGATATATACATAAGCCTGACGAGCAATGGGAGGACAATATCGCTGCCATACTCGATAGACTAGACGAGCATATTAAAGCAGGAAAAATAAGACATATCGGCTTAAGCAATGAATCTCCTTTTGGCGTGATGCGATTTGTAGAGGAGGCCAGAAAAGGGAAGCCCCGTATGCTTACTGTACAAAACCCGTATAATTTACTTAACCGTAAAGATGAAGTAGGCCTCACCGAGGTATTACATCGAGAAAATCTTGGCCATCTTCCCTATTCTCCACTTGGATTTGGGCAATTAACTGGAAAATATCTCGATGGTTATCCACCTAATGCTCGTGTGACGCTCTTTCCTAATTATAATCGTTATCACAGTGAGAATGGGTTTAAGGCTACTCGCGAGTACAAAGCGATTGCCGACGCACATCAGATGAGTTTAACACAAATGGCGCTTGCCTTTGTGAATGATCGTCCCTTTGTAACCGCAAATATTATAGGAGCCACAAGTTTAGAGCAATTAAAAGAAAATATCGACAGTATTGACGTGAGCCTATCTCAGGAGATTTTGGATCAAATTGATCAGGTACACGCGCTTATCCCCAATCCTGCACCTTAACCAAACAAGTGACGTACTAGGTCATGTACCTTAGCAATTTTAATAATTTGGATGTGATAAGTTCTTTGTGGGATTTTGCAATAAGTAGAAATCACAATGCTTTCAAAGCCCAATTTTTCGGCCTCTAATATGCGCTGATCTACTCTTGTTACGGGTCTAACCTCTCCTGCCAGGCCAACTTCGGCCGCAAAACACATGGTTTTTGCGATAGCGATATCAACATTTGAAGATAATACTGCAGCAACAACAGCCAGATCAATGGCAGGGTCATCTACAGAGATACCTCCGGTTACATTGAGAAATACATCTTTGGCCCCAAGCTTGAACCCAGCACGTTTTTCTAAGACCGCCAATAACATATTGAGGCGTTTTACATTATACCCTGTAGCCGATCGCTGAGGCGTACCGTAAACAGCTGTGCTCACCAATGCCTGTATTTCTATCATTAAAGGTCGCATCCCTTCCTGAGTAGCCGCAATGGCAGTTCCACTTAATTCTTCGGCATTTTTTGAAATTAAAATTTCACTGGGGTTAGCAACTTCACGTAAACCGCTGCCTTGCATTTCGTAAATCCCAAGTTCATTGGTGCTTCCAAATCGATTTTTATGCGCTCTTAAAATCCGATAGACATGATTTCGATCTCCTTCAAATTGTAGGACAGTATCAACCATGTGTTCTAATATTTTAGGCCCTGCAATATTGCCATCTTTGGTAATATGCCCAATAAGGATCACAGGAGTTGCCGTTTCTTTTGCAAATCGAATCAACTCAGAGGTAGTTTCTCGTATTTGAGATATACTACCTGCTGCGCTTTCAATATGGTCCGACTGCAAGGTTTGAATCGAATCAATGATGACAATGTCGGGCTCCATAGCCTCGATATGTCTAAAAATGTTTTGAGTTTTAGTCTCTGTTAAAATATAACATTGATCGCTTTCTGGGTTAATACGTTCGGCGCGCATTTTTATTTGCTGCTGGCTTTCTTCTCCAGAAACATAAAGGGTTTTATAGGGCAATGCCAAAGAGATCTGGAGCAGTAAGGTACTTTTACCTATACCGGGTTCTCCACCCAATAATGTAAGTGACCCTGGCACTAGGCCGCCACCAAGCACCCTGTTTAATTCACCATTTTTGGTGTTCATCCGCGCTTCGGCTACCGTAGATATATCGGCAATTTTGAGCGGTTTTGATAGACGTGAATTAGCTTTGGCGCTGGCGGGACTGGCTTGCTTCCAATCTTTTTTATCTGCTTTTTGTATCACTTCTTCAACAATGGTATTCCACTGTTTACAACCGTGGCATTGTCCGGCCCACTTTGCGTGTTGGGTGCCGCAGTTTTGACAAAAAAAGGTCGTTTTGGTTTTGGCCATGAGGGTAATTTCGCTTTAAGCGAAAATAAGCATTATACCCCAAAATAGGCACTCCTATATAAAGTAGTCTGCTATGTTATTAATTGTGTAGCAGGACTGTAATATTTAAAAATAATTCCAAGTGGAGGAGACTGTTGTTCATCCCAGAAATTGTGGATAAAGTGGTAAATGGGCACAAATATTTTGTAAGCGAGCCATTGTAAATTTTAATCCGAATTAGCTACCTTTCACCTCTTAGAGTATTGAACCCCTGACACATAAGTTATACATAGCGTTGATGTTGTTTTTTGTCCAATTTTTGGGCGCTCAATCGGACAATATTTACCATGAAGTTTTTACCAAAAAAGACGGATTAGAAATTCAGGGTGCTTTGGCAATAGCTATTGATAATGACGGTTTTGTTTGGTTAGGCGGTTCGGACCTTGATCAGCGCAATATCATAGAGAGTGACCAGGTACTATTTATTCAACGTTTTGACGGTCATAATTTTCACAAATTCAATCTACCTTCAAAACGTTTTAAGTATACCGCAGTAGATCACTTTTACAAACGAAAAGACGGTAGTTTTTTTATAAGAGCAAAAACAGCGAACAATACGGCAGAGTTGTTAATATTCGATCCTGTAACCACCTTATTTGAACACCTGCCCATTCACAGTAAATCTGGAAAAATCGAGAGTGTCTCGAAGATCTTCCAATATCGAGACAAAACCTATATTTTAATACAGCAAGGGGATCTTATAACACTTCATTCTATTGATGAGGGGCTTGAATTTGTACCCATTTTTAGCTTCACACTTGATGTGGGGAGTAAATATGCTATCGATGCCACAACGGCTGTCGTTTTTTCAGAAGAGTACGTTTTGATTGGAGATGACAATTTCCCATTTACTTTTTTTGACTGGGAAGGACGACAATTAAACCAAATCGCCGGCGAGAGCTTTGCACCTAATCGAGACGCCGATATCGTAAAGTTTATGGCAGAAGAGGTTTTGGAGATCGAGGGCAAGACCTGTTTATTTATAAATAATGAAAAGGCTTTGTATACGGTAGTAAAAGACGATCTGTCTTTGGAAGCCATAGAAGGAGAAGCCCGAACCAATACCAAAGCCGCTTTAAAAACCTTAAATGATCAGTTAGGTAATCACATCATTGCCACTGCCGATGATACAGGTCTGAATGTATTTAAGATAACAACAGCAGGTAAAAAACTGCTCTATTCAGGAAAGATCCTGGCCGGAACACCTGCTTTAAAACTGGCTTCAAAAAATTTAGAAAAAGACTTTTGGGTAGTTACAGATCAAGGAGAATTACATTATTTTAAATTTCCGCCCAAAACGATAAAAAATTTTTTGGCTGAGGCTGGACTAAGACGAATGGTGTCTTTAGACAAGGACAATTATCTCATCGCCACAGACGTCGATGGGTGGTATACCATGAATAAGCTAACCTTTGAGCTCTCGCCCTATAACCTTACCTTAAAGGGAAAACCTATAAGGCCTAGATACAATCGTAATCTCATTGTTGAAGATAAAGTGATTTGGAGTAACACCACTAGTGGTATTATTAAGATAAATCGCCAAGATCGAAGTATGCAACGCTTTAGAAGATATCCAGTGGCTTGCATGGAACGGCCTACAGATTCGACCATCATCTATGGAACCAATCGCTATAATTTGATGGAGTTTAATACCAATTCCGAATTGCATAGCGCTTTACTCAAAACAGACACGCTCGAGTTTTTTGATATGGTTTTAAATCCAGAGAAAACAAGAGCTATTTGTGCTACAGATAAGGGCTTGTTGGTGTACAATTTGGAAGATAAAAAACATACATTTTACGACAAAGCCGATTTGGAAGATCCGTTTTTGCTTACCATAACCTATGACGCCCAAAGGGGCTATTTACTGGGTAGCCGATCTGGAAAAATCATCAGATATACCGATAAAACAAAGCGATTAGAGACCGTTTATACCGACCCCTTAAAGGCAGGAATCGCAGGTATTCTCTTCGACGATAAGGGGCAATGGTGGGTCAATACATTTAATGGCCTGGTTGTTCTAAACCCTGAGGGGGTGCTGCTCAATAGATTTTCTGTAACCGACGGATTGTCAAATAATGAAGGGAATCGATACAGCGCGCTCAGAACCGATAAAGGCATGTTCTTTGGTGCGATTAAGGGACTCAATTTTTTTGATCCTGATATTTTACAACCCACAAGTGCTGTAGCACAGCTCGAAGTATTGCGTGTAAGGGCATTTGATAAAAATAGTATGTCCTATCGGGAGCATTACAATCGAAACTACTTGCGAAAATCAACTAATCAGAGCGAGGAGTATCAGCCTATTAAAATTTCTTCCGAAAATAGAAGTTTAGAAGTAGATTTTGCACTCACAAATATGAGCGTGACACGAGAAGAGCAGTATCAATATCGCATTAATGGTGACCAATGGGTGCCCCTGCGCTTTTCTCCCACATTACAATTTTCTAATCTCGAGGCTGGCCAATATGCCTTGGATGTACGATCATTAAATTTTGCAGGAAAACCTATCGGTAAAACCTTGACACTTTTTCTGGTGGTAGATAATTTCTTTTACAAAACGTGGTGGTTTTATTTGATCATAGGGCTGTTTAGTATTGCTCTTATAAGCTGGATATTTTATCAGCAACGCCTTCGCAATCAATTACAAATACAGTTTGCTCAAAATTTATTGCAATCACAAGAAGAAGAGCGCACCCGTATTGCCAAAGAGTTACACGATAGTGTAGGGCAACAGCTCACCTTAATTAAAAAGAAGGCTCAGGTTATGGAAGATGATGAGGTGGCGGGGCTCACTCACAGAGCACTGGAAGAAGTACGGACTATTTCGCGCGGCTTATATCCCGCTCTTTTACGTCAGGTTGGTCTTAGTGGAAGTATTGAGCAATTATTATTGGATGTAGACGAGCAGACCGAGCTTTTTGTCTCTGTAGAGATTGATGATATAGATGCTTATTTTACCCAGCAGCAAGCACTTAATTTGTATCGCTTTGTGCAGGAAAATGTCAACAACGTCATCAAGCATGCACAGGCCTCAACGCTATTGGTGCGTATTGTTCTTAATGCTTCAAAAGACGCAGTGATTGCTGAGATAACAGATAATGGAAAGGGGTTTAATGAAGTAGAGACGCTCAAGAAAAATTCGCTGGGATTAAAAACCATGCAAGAACGCATACATATGTTAGGCGGATTCTTTATCTTGGAAAGTAATGAGCAAACAGGTACGAGAAGTATTGCCGAAATCCCCCTAAAATGAATAAAGAAGAACTTACTTTACTCGTAGCAGATGACCACCCCATGTTACTCAAGGGTCTAGTTGATACATTAACCGAGGCGCAATACTGCGTGATCCAGGGAGTTAGCAATGGCGCTGAGGCAGTAGCCAGTATTTGTAAGCAACATCCAACTATTGCTCTTTTGGATATAGAAATGCCCCTTTTGTCGGGTTTTGAGGTGATCAAAAAGTGTCGGGAGGCCCAGGTTAAAACCAAGTTTATCATACTGACCTCTCACAAAGAAAAAGGTTTTGTACATAAGGCCAAAAAATTAGCTATATCTGGCTATTTACTCAAAGATGAGCCTTTTGAAGAGATTGAGCGGTGTATTGATGCTGTCGCGAAAGGAAATACCTATTTCAGTACTACGTTTGATGAAATTTTTGCTCGAGAAGTCAATCCACATCTCGAAAAAATTAAGTTTTTGTCTCCCTCAGAACGTACTATAGTGCGATTGATTGCCCAGGAAAATTCTTCGAAGGAAATCTCTGAATTACTCAGTATATCTACACGAACGGTAGAAAAACACAGAGCGAATATCATTGCCAAATTAGATTTGGAAGCAGGTACAGATTCTTTGACTCATTGGTCACTTGAGCACCGAGAACTTATTCTTTCGCTTTAAGCATCACTAACATAACACGACTACGTACCCCTACGTATTTTTTGTAAGTAGCTACGTATTTCTTTCTCAATCAGAAACGTATAGATTTGACTTCCAAATCATAATGTGCGATTACTATGGGGGAAATTACGCGTTACGCGCTATTAGCAATATTATCTTTTTTTACCTATGTTGCTACGGCTCAGGATACTACCAATCCAGTAGCTGTGTGTACAGACATCAGCATTGACCTTGATGCCCTAGGGATGGCCATGATTACCGGCGCCGATATAGATGGAGGCTCTACCGATGATACGGCTATTGTATCTAGAACTGCTAGTCCAAATACCTTTGATTGTACCGATGTGGGCACTCCTGTTGTGGTTACCCTAACAGTCACCGATGCCGCAGGCAATAGTGATACTTGCACCGCAACGGTCACAGTAAATGATGTTATTGCTCCAACGGCCATCTGTCAGGATATTACCCTTACCCTCGATGGAAGTGGTATGGCAAGTCTAGTTGCTGAAGATCTTAACGGAGGTTCTTTAGACAATTGTGCTGCGTCTTTACAATTTACGGCATCCCAAACAACCTTTGGCTGTTCGGATATAGGAATAGTGCCCGTTGTATTGACCGTAACCGATGCAGGGGGAAATAGCGCCACCTGTACGGCCAATGTAACCGTAGAGGATACGACGCCACCTGTTGCTGTTTGCCAAAATATTACTGTAGCGCTCGATGCTATGGGTATGGCTACAATTACCCCTTCTATGCTTGACGGCGGCTCTACCGATAATTGTACTAGCTCACTTACTTTTACCGCTTCTCAAACAAGCTTTGATTGCTCTGATGTAGGAGCTCAAATGATCACGCTCACCGTAGAAGACGATCAGGGTAATAGTGATAGTTGTATGGCAACAGTTACCATAGAAGATAACACACCACCTACCATTAGTTGTAGCGATATAAGTTTGGTGCTAGATCCTGGCACGGGCATGGTGACCATAGATCCTAATGCCTTAGCCGAAGTTACGGCAAGTGATGGGTGTGGTACTACTACCATCACGGCAAGTCAAACCACATTTGGATGTGGTGATGTACTCAATGTTCCAGTTAATGATTTGGTCTTGACAGGGGTATTTCATGGCTCACTTACAGAAGATCTTATGGATCCCACCCCAGATATTGTAGATGTTTTTCAAGGTATCGAATTGTATGCGTTGCAAGATATCCCAGATTTATCGCAATACGGCTTGGGAGTGGCCAATGATGGTGGAGGTACCGATGGGCAAGAATACAGTTTTCCGGCGATTTCAGTAACGGCAGGAAGTTTTATTACAGTAGCGTCAGAAACGACAAATTTTAATCGCTTTTTTGAAACCAACCCAAGTTTTGTAAGCCCGATTATAGATATAGATGGGAATGACTCGGTTGAACTTTATTTTGGAGGTAATGTAATTGACATTTACGGTGATCCTAATGTGAATCCCGCTGCAGATCCTATGGTTTCTGTGGCTTGGGACTATACCCTAGGTTGGGGATATCGCAAAGGAAATAGAGGGCCTGATGGAATGAGCTTTATTTTGGATAATTGGTTTTTTAGCACACCTGGTGCTCTAGACCTAGATGAAAATGCAACCAACGCAACCACGCTAGTTCCATTTCCTACGGAGACTTATGTCAATATTCAAGAAGGTGTTCTATCCCCCATAATGGTCACTTTTAGCGCCACCGATGCAAATGGAAATAGTGCCGATTGCATCGCGTTGGTAAGCGTTCAAGATACTACGCCTCCTATTGCTATTGCTCAAGACCTCACCGTGATGTTAGATATCAATGGTGAAGCTTTTATCGACGTTAATGCTCTTGATGACGGGTCTAGTGATTTGTGTGGTATAGCCTCGCGTATTGCCGAGCCAAGTGGATTCTTTTGTGATGAGGTAGGGGAGAATATCGTCACCCTAACCGTTACCGATGTATATGATAATGCCACTACTGCTACAGCTACTATTACTGTAATTGACAATTTAGCGCCTACAATGGTTTGTGAAAATATAACTGTGCAATTAGATGATACGGGTAACGTAACTGTTTCGCCTGATTTGGTAGGTGGTGGCTCAAGTGATGTATGCGAAATTGTATCCACATCACTAAGCACAGATACTTTTGATTGTAGTCAGGTAGGAGCAAATACAGTGACATTTACCGCCACAGATACCAATGGGAACTCAGATACCTGTACAGCCATAATTACTGTTGAAGACAATATCGCGCCTGTAGTTGTTTGCCAGCCTTTCACCCTACAACTCGATGCAATGGGCATGGCCACCTTATCGCCAATGGATATCGACGCCGGAAGTACAGATGCTTGTGGTATTGCCACAAGATCTATTGATAGAAGTACATTTGACTGTTCAAATCTAGGTACTAATGATGTTGTACTTACAGTCACTGATGTTAACGGCAATGCGGCAACATGTACCGCGGTGGTCACCGTTGAAGAAAGTATTAGTCCTACAGCTATAGCTATGGACATTACTATAGGAATTGGTACAACTGGATCAACCACTATTTCTGGATCGGATGTAGATAATGGGTCGACAGATAACTGTAGTATAGCTTCGTTAACGGTTTCTCCCAATACCTTTACTTGTTCTGATACTGGAGCACCAATTCCAGTAATACTAACAGTTACAGATGGTTCTGGTAATTCCAGTACGGCGTCTGCCAATGTAACCGTGGTTGATGACGTACCTCCTTCAGCAATATGTCAGGATATTACTTTGGCCTTAGACGCCACCGGGAATGCAAATATTACAGTGGCCGATGTTGATGGTGGGAGTAGCGTATCCTGTGGAACCTTTTCTGCGAGCATAGATGTAAACACCTTTAATTGTAGTCAATTAGGTCCCAACAATGTGGTTCTTACCGTAACAAACACTAATGGTGTAAGCCGTTCCTGTACTGCTGTAGTTACGGTTGTTGACAATACAGTGCCTACTGTTGTTTGTCAGGATATTACAGTAGTTTTAGATCCTGGTGGCAATGCAACAATTACAGCCGCCGACATTGATAATGGGAGTACCGATAATTGTGGTGTTGGGACAACCTCCCTTGATATTACCACCTTTGATTGCGATGATGTTGGGATAAATCCTGTTGTACTTACCGTAACTGATGTAAATGGCAATTCCAATACGTGTACTGCCCAAGTAACGGTTATAGATGATGTACCCCCTACGGTAGCTTGCCAGAATATTACTGTACAACTTGACGCCAATGGCCTTGCGAGCATAGATGCCCTCGCAGTGGATGCAGGTAGTACTGATTTTTGTGGAATTGCTTCTAGAAGCATAGACATAGATTCTTTTGATTGCTCTGACTTAGGAGCCAATACCATCGTACTAACGGTGACCGACACCTCAGGCAATATGGCGAGTTGTAATGCTATTGTAACTGTTGAAGATAATATTGCGCCTACAGCTGTCTGTCAAAATATCACCGTACAACTGGATGCTTCTGGAACAGCTATAATCAATGCCTCCGATATTGACAACGGTAGCAGTGATGCTTGCGGTATTGCCAATATTGATATTGACACAACTTTGTTTGGTTGTGCAAATATTGGGTCCAATACGGTAATTCTATCTGTGACAGATGTTAATGGAAACACTAGTACCTGCCCAGCTATAGTGACAGTTGAAGATAATGTAGCTCCTGCTATTTCGTGTCAGGACATTACCGTACAACTCGATGCGGCTGGAACTGCAAACATTACTGTATTTGACATTGATGGTGGCAGTACAGATGCTTGCGGGATTGCATCTTCTTCAATAGATGTGACTGCCTTTGATTGTGATGATGTTGGGATCAATAGCGTAACCCTTACCGTGTCTGATGTCAATGGTAATGTTTCGACCTGTGTTGCATCTGTAACAGTTCAGGATGTTGAAGATCCTGTTATAGATTGTCCAGGAACCCTTACCCAATCTATAATGACGGGCTCCTTATATGATGTTCCTGACTTTCTGGGAGCCGGAATCATTACCGCAAGTGATAATTGTTCTTCGACATTGACAACCCTTACACAATCTCCAGAAATAGGAGCACAGCTGGTCGAAGGAACCTATGCTGCTTCCCTGACGGTTCAAGATGAAAATGGCAATCAAGAATCTTGTGTGTTTACATTGGTGGTGACAGATACTGCCTTAGGTATTGATACGAACCTACGACCTAACGCGATTCGTATGTATCCTAATCCTGCCCAATCACAATTAGTGTTAGAAAGTGAAATGGCTTTAGAAATAGAACAGGTGCGATTTTATGATTTGACAGGTCGCCTTGTCAAATCTGTAGCGCTCAATGCAGTACAACACCGCACTGTCATTGATGTTTCAAAATTAGCCGTGGCAACTTATTTAGTTGAAATTACAGCCAATGGCAATCGTCAAATACAACAATTAATAAAAAATTGATACTGGTTGAATCACCGTATTTTCAATAGTTAGAAATTATGAAAAGACTTCTATTAATAATCGTATTACTCCATTTTACAGCAGTGTGCGGCGCTCAAGAAATTATCAGATCAACTGTTGGAGTATCTGGAAATACAACTGTCGTAGATAATAATGGCAATGAGCGAACGGTCCAGCAAAGTGTAGGACAATCTAGTGTTATTGGAACATTTAAAAATGGCTCGATGCAAATAAGACAAGGGTTTGTCCAACCTCCAATAAGTGTTGAAGGCGTATTTGAAGATGATACTAATCTTGATGCTACCATCTACCCAAACCCTGTAGAAAGCGTTCTAACTGTTGTTCTCAATGAAACTGTAACCACTGCAGTAGACTTTGTACTCTACGATATGTTAGGACGAGTAGTTCACACACAAAATTTACCCGCACAACAGCAGATGCAGTTGGATATGACAAAGCTGTCTACTGCTCAGTATATACTGCTTATAACAGCAGGCAACAAACAATTTAAAGCCAATCTTATCAAACGATAATTATGAAGAAAATTACCCTATTATTTTGCTTATGCATAGGTTTAACCACCACCGCTCAAGAACTATTTGTAGAATTAGGAAAAGTTAATTCTTCATTCGATTTTACAAACTCTCAAGGTGTTTCGTTGGACAACCTACAATCGGTCACCGATAATTATGCGGGCATCGGTTTTAAGCATCCTTTTTTTAATGAAAAACTCACCATAGCCTTAGGTTTAAATTATAACAGTTATGGTGCCACCGGAAGTGATCGTACACTCGACAATTCGTTTGAATGGGAGGTAGATTATATCGGGATAAATCTCAATTGGGAATACGAGGCTCTTACTGTAAAAGATTTCACATTTTTTCTCAAAGCAGGGATGTCGTATGAATTTCTGGCTACTGGGACACAACGTATCAACAATCAATCTTTTAGCCTTGTGGGTGTAGAAGAATTTGACAACAACGCTATTTTCTACCGTGGAGGAGCTGGTGTAGGATATCCACTTTTTGATGGAGGAACACTCTACGCCCAATACCTCTATGGGAGAAGTTTTGCACTAAAGGATGATAGTCCTTCGAGTAATGAAGAATTAAAAATTACCTCTCATATGTTTGGAATAGGTCTCACTGTTGATCTATTTAAAGATAAAGAAGAGACAACAGCTACTACAGAAGATACCATTGACTAAAGCATTAAAAACAAATACTCATGAAAAAATTACTACAATTTGTATTGATTCTCTTGGTAACAACGGTTTATGCTCAGACCGACGGCTTAAGTTATCAAGCGGTTATTATTGATCCAAATCCTCAAGAGATCCCAGGGGCCGATGTGTCTGGCAATATTTTGCCTAATGCAGCAGTGGCTGTTCGATTTACAATAGCTGGAGTTTCGGGAAACCAAGAGTATCAGGAGATTCAAAATACCTCTACCGATGCCTATGGAATGATCAATCTAATCATTGGTCAGGGATCCCCAACCGGAAGCAATCGATTTGACGAAATTAATTGGGACGGACAACGCAAAACCTTAAAAGTCGAGATTAATCTTGATGGGTCTTATACCGATTTAAGTCTTCAGGTTTTGACCTTTGTCCCTTATTCGTTTCACAGGGACATAACGGCTACAGGAAATGTTATAGTAAATGGAGCTGTCGAGTTTAGAGGCGAACTTACAGTGGATGGGACCACCAATCTCAATAATTCTCTGACCGTAAATAGAGGGAAGCCCACTGTATTGACAGGTGATCTTTTTGTAGAACAGCAAACTATTTTAAATGGAAGTCTCAATGTAGAAAATCAGAGTCCAACTTTGTTGAGTGGCGCTTTGACTGTTGATGGTTTTACGCGTTTCAAAGACCAATTAACTGTAGAAGGAGCAACAGTTTTAAATGATGAGCTTAGCGTTGATGGCGCTTCTACTCTAAACGGCACCTTATATGTAAGAGATGAAACTACCCTAAACAACAATTTGACTGTTGCCCAGCAGGCACCAACACTTTTGACGGGAAGTCTTCAGGTAGATCGACAGACTAATTTTAATGATGATGTAAACATCAATAACAGCGCAGCATTAAATGTAAGTGGCCAGCTAAACGTTGGAGGTAACACTGTTTTTGATCAAGATTTAACGGTTAATGGGAATACCAATCTCAATAATTTCCTCAATGTAAATAACGGAAGTACCACCACCCTCACAGGGACCCTTCATGTCGCTAAGGAAACCGTGCTTCAAAACAGTCTGCAGGTTTTTGGACAAACAAATTTGGAAGATGCCTTAAATGTAAATCAACAAAGCCCTACGCTTTTATCTGGAGGACTAACCGTTGATCTAGAAACAAATCTAAATAGTAGTTTGGTAGTCAATAATGGCAGCCCTACTTTGCTTTCTGGTGACCTTGATGTTGGGGGCAATGTAAATCTCAATAATAATCTATCGGTCAATGGTATTACCAATTTAAATGATGATGTCTTTGTCAATAATGGGAGTACCTCCACTTTGACAGGACCTTTAAATGTTGATGGCCCTGCCGATATGAACAACACATTAATCGTAGATGGGATCACCACTTTAAATGATGAGTTGACAGTAGCCAATGCAAGTGCTACTCTTCTTACAGGAACACTCACCGTAGACCAAGCCACCACCTTAAATAACGATTTGACAGTGGCCAATGGTACGGCCACTACACTTACAGGAACATTAAGTGTAGATGGTATAACTAGTCTTAACAATGACCTTAATGTGACCAATGCGAGTCCAACCAATTTGTCTGGAACATTAACGGTAGATGGAACAACAACATTAAACAATGATGTAACGGTCACCAATGGAAGCAGTACCTCTATGAGCGGTACACTTACTGTAGATGGCCTAAGTACTTTAAATAATGGCCTTACGGTAGCAAATGCAAGTCCAAGTAGTCTTAGCGGTACTCTGGAAGTAACCGGAGCCTCAACCTTTAATAATACACTTACGGCAAATGCGCCCACCTTGATTGATAGTGATCTTACTGTAACAGGAAGTACTACAGTTGGGAGTTTAAGTACTCGTACAGTAGCGATTGAAAGTAATGACCCAGGATTTGTGGCCAGCTTTGAAAATACCAATACAGATACAGGTGATGGTATTGTAATAAAGTTGGGACGGCTACATGGAGCTTATAATGACGGGTCTTTAACCGGACCTGGTAGCGCTACAGGTTCTGATGGATTATTAGAATTGCCCAATCCCATCGCAAGTGATTATCAAAGTGGAATTGATCTACTTAAAGATAAATTTAGAAATCCATCACCCATAACCTTCTCTGATATCGAGGCTCTTGCCCCTAGTTTAAAGAAGGTTGGCGCTATAAATAATCTGAATAATCAAATATTTGAGGCTTTTAATAGTCAACTTCCCAATGTGCCATTGCCAGAGGTTAAACTGCCAGATATTCCATTATTAACAGGGCGAACCATCTTCCCTGGGGCATCAATTCCATTCTTAGGTATTACCATACCTGCCTGGGAATTCCCTGAACTGGCTATAGATGGTGATACATTTCCAAATTTGCTCAATGCGCAAACCGATATTATTCCCAACCTGCCTATTGGCTTAAATACTAGTGGCTTGAGCGATATCGCTTTTCCTGTGATTACGATTGCAGATCTGGCCAATGGAAATAGCTTGTCAAAAGCCAACAAGTTTATCTCTTTTCAAGACAAAGACGGTAGACAGTTAGGGGCTATTCAGGCCGAATCTTTAAAAGATTATAAAGATAGAACCATCTGTAATCCTGTTTATCTTCATGAACTCATATCTAAATTCATAGGTATTGATGCTTTGAAAGATTTAGCCGAAGGGGCTGCAGCCCTTACTCAGGCCATAGACGACTTCAATAATTTTGGTGTTGAGTACGCTTCTGGCAATGGTGATTATGCCGAGTGGTTAGAGCGTGAAGATCCAAACGAATATTTGACAGCAGGAGATATTGTAGCCGTTAAAGGAGGTAAAATCACCAAGGACTTGACAGATTTGGAACAGATCATGGTGGTTTCGCACCGCCCTATAGTATTGGGGAATGTACCTGAAGAAGATAAAACGCATTTGGGTAATAATGTGGCGTTTATGGGTCAAGTTCCTGTAAAAATAATGGGAGCGGTATACTCTGGTGATTATATAGTGGCAGATACACAAATTCACGGTTATGGGAGAGCTATAGCTCCTAGAGATATGACAGCGGCCGATTTTAAAAGAGCCGTGGGAAGAGCGTGGCAGGAAAATTTAAATCTCGGTCCCAAAATGGTCAATACTGTCGTAGGTATTCACAATGGAGATTGGGTTAAGATTATTCAAAAGATTGAGCAAAAGCAAAAGGCCTATGAGCAACAATACAAGGAATTAGAATCACTTGTGACAAAATTAGACCAAAAAGCGGATGCCATTATCACCATAACTAACGACTAATCAGTACATTATGAAAAAGCTATTTCTTTTACTCATTTGTTTGATTGGGCTTCAAGGGTGGGCACAGGTAGACGCTTTGAGCTACCAAGGTGTCATCGTTAATCCAGACGATCAAGAATTACCAGGTGTCAATAAGGCCGATAACTTTTTGTCCAGAACCGATATACAAGTACGTTTTACTATAGTTGATGCTACGGGTAACGATTTATATCAAGAAACACATCAAACACGCACTGACCGATTTGGTATGTTTAGCCTTAGAATAGGTGAAGGAATGCCAGTATCAACCGCTCTCTTTACAGAGATTGATTGGGACGGTGTTGCCAAGAACCTAAAGGTTGAGGTAGCGATAGAAGGTGATTTTACCTTATTGGATACTAAAGAACTCACCTTTGTACCCTATGCTTTTCATAGAGATATCTTTGCAAGCGGGATGATGAGTGTAGATGGTAACACCTTGCTAGAAGACGATTTGCTAGTGCGTGGAATGACCCAGCTCAATGACACCTTAGCTGTTAATAACAATACACAAACAGAACTTACAGGCTCTCTCACTGTTGACCAAAATAGCATACTGGGAGGCGCACTATCGGTGACAAACGAACACCCTACCCAAATGACTGGTAGTCTCACTACTGAAGGAATTGGGCTACTCAATGATCGTCTTACAGTAGAAGGGCAAACCAGCTTGGAAAATACTCTGGATGTCAATGCTGCTACGAGACTTAAAACAACCTTAGAAGTAAACGGAACAACGACCTTAGCCAATGATCTAGCCGTTATTGAAGGTAATGATACCCGACTCACGGGGACACTTACGGTTGAAGGAGAAACCAACCTCAATAGTGATGTAAATATCAATAATGGCGGTGCTCTTAATTTATCTGGCGATCTAACCGTCTCTGAGGCTACTGTAATTGATGGTACAATGACGGTGAATCGATTTACCAATCTCAACAAAAATTTGAGTGTCAATAATGGGGAGCCAACGGCTTTTACAGGAATGCTCTTGGTAGATGGTCAAACCACCTTAGAAGATAGTCTCTTTGTAAGCAAAGAAACCAATCTCGAAAATGTACTAAGGGTCAACAATCAAATGCCAACCTATTTATCGGGTACACTACAAGTAGATTTGGCCACTACCTTAAACAGTGCACTCAATGTTAATAATGGAAGTAACACAGAATTTACTGGACCTCTAAATGTCCAGGGAATGATAGATTTTGGCAATGACCTTACTGTGGCGGGGCGTACTAATTTTAATGATGACCTTTTTATCAATAACAACGCTACAACAGCGATGTCAGGCCCTTTACGCGTTAATGGACCAACGCTCTTTGCAAATCGCATGGTTGTAGACCAGGCAACTACTTTTAACAATGATATTAGTGTTACTAATGGGAGTGCTACCTTGATGACGGGGACCTTGAGAGTTGACGGGGCCGCTACGCTTCAAAATACCTTAGTTGTGCTCAATAGCAGTAGTACGTCTTTGATGGGAAGCCTTGGTGTAGATGATACAACTACTCTTAATAGTCAATTGGAAGTCACCAACAGTGCAAGCACATTATTGTCGGGTGTACTTGATGTGACCGCTACTACTAGTTTTGCGAATAGTTTGACCGTGGCCAATGGTGGCTCCACACAATTAACTGGAGTACTTGATGTTACAGAGATGACCAGTTTTAATGATTTGAATGTAGCCAATGCAACTCCCACCTTATTTACAGGGACGCTCAATGTCGATGGTGCAGCCACCTTAAATGACCAAGTGACAATAAATGGCTTCACATCAGTAAATAGCGATTTGACCGTTACGGGACTGGCCGATTTACAAAATCTGGTTGCTCGCAATTTTGATGTAAGTGATGATCAAGTGGCCGCGGTAGCAACCTTTTCTAGTACGGATCTCTCAGATTCTCAAGGTATGCTTATCAAACTAGGTAAAACACACCCTAGATATTTAGGAGGGATTTTTATTGGCGCTCAAGAAGTAGGTAATGATGGGGCGCCGTCACCAGCAGTGGTAGATAAGGTCAAAAAGAAATTTCAGCCTGGGATGGTAAATGTGATCACTCCTAATGAAATGTTTGACCTCATTCCTGGTCTTATTGCATTAGGGGCCTTGCCAGATATTAACAATTTTGTATTTGAAGAGATTAATGCCCGCCTAAGCGGTGTAGGATTTCCTGGCATGGATTTTCCTAATTATGATTTTCCAGATGTGCCAGGATTTCCTGGTACACCAGAGCCAGGCGTTATTTTTCCTGGTATAGAGTTTTACGGAGGCTTTGCTGGTGGTTGCTCGGGTCAGGCTTGTTTCAGTATTTGCTTCCCCTTTGTGGGTTGTACTACGGTATGTATACCACCGGTTAATATTTGCTTACCACCTATACCTGCTATCGGATTTCCAGAAATACGACTTAATGGGTTTAACCTTACTCCACCAATTCCTAATCTGATACCCTCACTGGCAGGTTCACCAACTCCAGCCCTAACGGATGTTTTTTTCCCGCTGCTCCCTGACGAAATTGTATTTGATGCCCTGACCAATGATAATGAGTACGCCGTGTTTCAGGATGTAGATGGACGCGTATTAGGATCGATAAGAGCAGAGTCGATACAAGACTTTTTTGGGCGTACCATAGATAATGATGTGTACATGGTTAATGTGCTTTCTGAATTTGTGGGGCTTGATCTAGCTAAGGTAAAAGCAAAGGCAGCCTTTAGAATGGTTAAAATTGTATTAGAATACAATAAATCAGGACTTGAATACGCCTCGGGTAATGGAGATTATGCCGAATGGCTAGAACGCAGTGATATCAATGAGCCAATATCGGCAGGTGATATCGTGGGCGTGCGCGGGGGCAAAATTTCGCGAAAGCTAGAAAATGCCGAACAATTTATGGTTGTATCCTACAAACCAGCTGTTTTAGGAAAAGCACCAGAAGCCACGCAAGCCTATAAAGGAAACGCTGTCGCTTTTATGGGGCAGATTCCTGTCAAAGTAATTGGAAGTGTAACCAAAGGCGATTATATTGTGCCTCACTCAGGTCTTACTGGCTATGGTCGTGCCATTGCTCCAGAGCAAATGACTGCTATAGATCACGCTCAGGCGGTGGGTCGTTCTTGGGAAACCGATCTGGCAGAAGGACCTAAGATGGTCAATACGGTGGTTGGTGTTCAAAATGGTGATTGGCAAGCTAGTGTAGAGAAGGTTTCTAATAAGCAAGATCAACTAGACAATCAATTGCACGCGCTAAGAAATCGTTTAAAAGCAGTACAAAACAAATTGGATGGGACAATTGATTAAACAACAACTTGCAAAGACAGTATTTTTGGTATTACCTATGCTCCTTTTGCTTACGGCCACTATGGTTTATGGACAAGCAGCTGGAGCTGATACTACTGCAACTGGCGAGATGACCTTGAATAGCGCCGATTTTGAATTTCTCTTGAAGAAAGAAAAAAAAGCACGTGATTGGTTAAAGCAACTTACAACACCTGGTGTTAAGGTGACCGATAGCACTATGATATTTAGTGAAGAAGCACAGCGACTCCTTAAAGATGAAGCCTATAGACAGGCTATTTACAAAGATCAGTACACCTTTAGAGATGTGCAAAAGAGCCTAGGGGTGTCCAATTATCAATTGGCATTTTGGCAGCTCATTAGTTTGTATCCAGATCACAAAGAAGATGTGGTGCGCTTTATCTATGCCTATGACAATGTCTTTCCTACCGATGAGGTAGTCTTGGCAGCCTTTTATACGTATGGTTTTTTTGATCCTCAGATTACAAAATTAGACGGTGATAAACCTGATGTGTACAGACCAGATATTTTTGAAGAATATCTTAGGCGTTCCCGCGAAATCGTAGCCTACATCATCTATTTTAGAAAGGAAGCTGCCAAGGCAAAAGGTTAAATAAGATATTATTTCAAAAAATTACGTATTCCTACGTAGTAATAATATCCTTGTAAGACTTATATTTACAATGATAAAAATATTCAGTTGGGGGATTGAATTTTTTACAAGAGGGAACTACATTGTTGGTTCCCTTTTTTATTGGGCTTGCGCCAAAAAAAATAGCGATATGAGGTATCGCTATTCTTATTCTTATGGTTATCAGAGTAACAGAGATTGTTTCTATCTAATAGCCAAAGTCTTCTTTTATTCTGGCCGCACGGTCTAACATGAGGTCTTTGGTAATGAAGGCAATCTCCTCTAGTAGGTATCCATTTTGATAGGTACGCATCGCCTTTTTATTTTCACCTGTTTTTTCGAGTGCCAAGGCCAAATAGTAGTTGCCTAACATCGTTTCTGGATACTGTGATCTTGCTAATTTGCCAAGTTGTTCCATCCCTTCCCAGTCATTTCTTTTTTCCATGGCGGTAGATATTGCAACAAAATCGTTGATTCTTATTTTGTCTTCCAATCCAAATAACTCCTTTACTGTAGCGTATTTATCTACCAAGTAGGTGTAGAGAGAGCCTGGAAGGTTAAGCAAGGTTTCTTTATACTCCTTTTTGCTAATAGGTCTATAAATAGAAAAGATATTTTCCATCGCTTTTGGGATGGCACGTCCTACTAGAGAGTAGTGCGTCGCCCCGTCAAAATTGTCAAAATAATATTTGACGTTGGGATTGCCTATGGCTTTTAATTGATTGTCTAAGGCGATGATGGGCTCACGAAGTACCTTAATATCATCGCTTGCGGTAGCCAGATAGTAAAAGATTTTTTGCTTGGCTATCCCAAGTCTATCTACCAGACGTTCATCCATCAAAGGGGCCAAATCTGGGCTAATAGACACATAGCCCTGAAAAAGCGTAGGTTCTTTCATCAAATAATAGTTCATAAAATTGGCGGTGAGGTCGTGACCTACAGCTATACGAAAGTTTGCTGTTCGGTATTGCTCGTCCAGATAGGGCATTAGTTCTAGACCAATAAACTCAAAAAAAGCAGCGCCACTTTCTGAAGGTAGATAATTTACATCGTCATAAAAGGTGTCATTATCGCGAGTATAATCTTGAAGTATGCCTACTACGATCACATCAGGCATCTCTTCCCAATAACTGTAAAAATCAACATTTCCAGCTACAGGTTCAAAGAGGTAATCACCGTCCATTACCACTATAACTGGATAGTATTTATCTGTGTTACTATCGTAGTTTCTAGGAAGTTGAATTTTGAGCTGTCTTTTTTCGCCCAATTTTAGTGATTCTATCTCCTTATATATCGTTTGAGAAAGCGCCTCTGGAGTCAAAAACAATAGCGTAGCTGTACATATAAAGGCAAGTAGGAATCCTTTTTTCATAGGTGGGGGTTTTTAATTAGGGGCTTAAAATACAAAAAATTTAGTGCGATTTTGACCGCAATAAAAAGGCCAGCCCACATATACCACCTATAATAATGTTAAAGATGGTTTGGGCTCCCCAAATAATTGTACCAAAAGTATTACCATCGGCCTCGCTGTATCCAAAAAATGTAAAAACAGCCACCATAGCCAATGGATAAAGACCCATTCCTGCATTGGTCGCGCTCATAGAGAAAGCCCCTATCACAAATGCGGTTAAAATGACTCCTAAAGGCGCATCTGCCAGGCCGGGCACGGTAAATTTCATCACCCAAAACATCGAGACATACATGCTCCAGATAAAGAGTGTGTGAAATATAAAAGCGGCGTTTTTCTTCATGTGAAGGATGCTTTTGACACCCTCTAAGATGCCCAGACCAAAATTGCGAATTTTGACGATCAATGGATGCTTGGATTTTTTTAAAATTCGCAGGCCCAAAATACCCAACGCAAGCAGTATGGCCATTCCAATAAGCACTGGAATGGGGTTTGCCCGCTCCTGAAAAAATCCAATGAGTTCTCCACTTTGAAGTACCACTGCCAATGCCATGATACAGAGTAAAATAACCAGATCTGCAATACGTTCAGAAACGATAGTTCCTATCGCTTTATCAAAGGGGATACTTTCCGATTTACTGATAACCACAGCTCGTAGCACTTCACCAGATCGCAGTACAAAAGTATTGGCAAAATAGGCAATCATCACCGCTGAAAAGCTATTCCACAAACGCGGTTTATAGCCTAAGGGTTCTAACATAAATTTCCAGCGATAGGCCCTGGAAAGATGGCTTAGCAATGCCAAAAACAAGGAGATGATCATGTATACCGGATTGGCATCTTGAATATCTTCCCACATTTGTGCTCGTGCCGTCTCAGACATGCCGCCCAGCCAGTACCACATTAAAAAAATGCCCAAACCAAGTGGTAGGGCAACTTTTAAAAATTTTATGAGACCTTGTTTGTTCACTATCTAGCGCAACAAATTTGTTTCTTCATTTGGAAAACAAAGCGTAGGTTTAAACGCTTTTGCAGCTTCTACATCCATAAAGGCGTACACGATAAGAATGAGGATATCTCCTTTGGCCACTTTTCGAGCTGCGGCGCCATTAAGTGTAATTTCTCCACTGTTTCTTGGGCCAGGAATGGCATAAGTTTCCAAACGTTCACCATTGGTCACATTGACAATTTGAACGCGCTCACCTTCAATGATATTGGCGGCGTCCATAAGATCCTCCTCTATGGTGATACTTCCGATATAGTGTAATTCGGCACCGGTTACTTTAACGCGGTGAATTTTTGATTTTACAACATTTACTAACAT